>JBGTAU010000396.1:0-8555 GCA_041749675.1 Rhizobiaceae bacterium
AGTGCGTTGAAGTTCGCGCTGCATAGCCGCAAGTTCGGTAACGGCAGCACCGAGTTCATCGTTACGTCCATCAGGAATAATGATGCCTGCCGGGTTTTCAGGTGCGGCTGAAAATTGCAACATATTTTGCGTCATTGCACGGATAGGCCGGATAAGAATGCGACGAATGGATAAAAATACCAAGGCTGCAGTTATGAAAGAGATGAGCAGCGATAGGAGAAAAACATTTCGGGCATAGACGATGAGTGCCTCGCGCAAGCCTTTGTCTGACAAAATAATTTCGACACTTTTGTCTGGACTATCACCAATAGGCCCGAACACGCGGATTGAGCGATCGCCGCCATTAACCAGCGTATCGAGTACATCACGGATTGCCATGATCGCCGTTGACTTCATCAAGTCGACGTGGCGCTCGACACGCGGCGGCATTTCCTTCACGGCCAACAGTCGCGAGGTTTCGCCGTCGCGCATAATAATGGCTTCTGCGCCCGTTGCCATCAGCATGTCATCTTGAATTGTGCGTGAGACTTCATCGCTGTTGCTGTTTGAAAATGCCACAGCGGCCACAGCCGCAGTGTTTAAGCGATCTTGTAGCCAACGCATACGGAAATTTGCGACAGAGGGAATGAAGATCAGCACTTCGGCGATCATGACGAATATGATCGTAAGGATCAGCAACTTTGAGGACAGCGAGCGCGTCGAATTTATAGTCGCAAGAGGATTTGGGCTTTTGCTCTGCGCTCTCTGATCGCTCATCAACCAAACTTTCGCAAAAATGAAATCACACTACGCAGTCGCGGACTGCGCGGCAGATCGGCATAATAGGTGATTGCCGCGCGCTTGCCAACTTCACTCATCGTTGGATAGGGCGGAACATAGCTGGCCACATCGCGAACGGTAAGCTTTTTCGACACTGCCAATGCCCACATGTTGATCATTTCGCCTGCGCCGTGGCCTGCAATCGAAACGCCAAGAATCAAGCCTTTGGGGCTAGTGATGATTTTGATGAGGCCATTGGTTTTGTGTTCGGCTTGGGCCCGATCGTTTTCGGAAAAAGGCCAGCGCAAAATGCGAACATCGATGTTCGCCTTTTTCGCATCAGCTTCGCTTAGGCCAACATGCGAGAGTTCCGGCTCAGTGTAGGTTGCCCAGGGAATAATGGCGCGGTTTTCTTTGATTGGCAGGCGGAACAATATTGAACGCACGACGAGGCCGGCGTGATATCCGGCCATGTGGGTAAACTGCAAAGAGCCAACAACGTCGCCAATGGCGTATACTCTTCGGTTTGATGAGCGCAGACCAGAATCAACGGTGATGCCTTTGCGCTCAAATTTAATACCGGCTTTTTCAAGGTCCATGCCGTTGACATTCGCCCGCCGTCCGACCGCGACCAATAATTTTGTGCCGTCAATAAAACTAGCGCCGTCAGATGTTTCGATGTTCACGCGCACGCCCGTTTTGCCGCGTTTTTCAACGCTCGTCACCTTGGTGCCTTCGCGCACGTCAACGTCTTCAGACCGAACGGCCTTCAAGATAAATGCAGCAGTTTCAGGATCGTCTTTGCCCAGAGCGCTAAAGGCTTCAATAACCGTGACTTGCGCGCCAAGGCGGCGGTGCGCTTGTGCCATTTCCATACCGATGGGGCCACCGCCGATGACAATCAAATGTTGCGCCAGTTTTTGCTCTTCAAATATTGTCTCGTTTGTCAGGTATTCAACGCTATCTAACCCGGGAATAGGCGGCACGAATGCAGAAGAGCCGGTGGCGATCACAAAACGACGGGCTTTAATCTCATAGTCGCCCGCGACTACGGTTTTAGCGTCCGTGAACTTTCCAGTTGCTTGGATGACTTTAACGCCGAGAGCCGTAAATCGTTCGACCGAATCATTGGGTGCGATTTCAGCAATGACGGCCTTGACGTGGCTCATAACAGCCTTGAAATCGACTTCAGGCTCAACAGCCTTGATGCCGAACTTTGCGCCACTGCGCATGAGCTGCGCTTGCTTTCCTGCCGCCAGCAAAGCTTTAGAGGGGACGCAGCCATAGTTGAGGCAGTCGCCGCCCATTTTGCCTTTTTCGATTAAAACGACCGATGCTCCAAACGAAGCAGCGGCGGCGGCAACTGAAAGTCCGCCAGAGCCTGCGCCAATAATGCAAATATCAGGCTTTAAGACTTCACTCATTTTATGTCTGCTTTCGGAAGCGTTTGATGATTAAAGGGATAGCTGCAACGACTGCCATCGCGACAAAGGCAATGGTGATCTGAGGGGTTACGAGGTCGCCAACCGACGGCGTCGTGCCTTTGGCCTTTGCTGCATCAAGGATGCTGCCCACGCCCTCGCCCAGCCAAGTGTACGCGAATACGCCGGGGATGATGCCTAGGAATGTCGCTAGCACATAATCTCTGGTTTTCACGTTGAACAGGGCGGGCGCAATATTGATGACAAAGAACGGGAAAATTGGCGCAATGCGCAACACGAGGAGATAGCCAAAGGCATCTTTGGCAAAACCATCTGCAAAGTTAGCGGCGGTGCCTGCGAGCTTTTCGCGTAAAAATCCGCCGAACGAAGACTTAGCGGCCCAAAACAATAGCGTTGCTCCAAGCGTGGCGCTAAAAACCACCAAGAGACCAGCCACCAACCATCCGAAAAGAAACCCACCAAAAATCGTCAGAATGGACGCAGCGGGAAACGAAAACGCGACGGCCAGCGTATAAATGATGAAAAATGAAATCGCAGCCAACCAAAAATTCTGTGACACCAACCCTTCAAGGTAACCACGCTGTTCACTCAAGTAAGTGAGCGAGAAATAGTTTTGTAAGCCGAACGCATAGCCCAGTCCGAGGCCAGCCAGTATGATGATCAAGGGTAGAAAACGTTTCAACAGCGATGTTCCGCCCTTTGAGTCTGGTTTAAGTTGATGTTCGGTAGCGACTTTAAGCATTATTCAACGACCAGTCATAGTTATAGGATGCAATTTCAGAGGCATCGATTAACGCGGCCTTTTCAGCGCTGGCTTGGCTTTTCCAGTGGTCCTTTAGTTTGCCTTTGCCGCCAAAGTCTCCAGCGTACCATGAGTAGATTTTTGAAGCGATTATTTTGCCGTCTTTGACGTCCACACCGCGCGGGTGGCCGACATAAGCTTTGGCATTTTCACGCATGAGTGCGGCTGCGTTTGCGCCGGTGTAGGGAACTGCCGCCAGATTGGGGCACGAGTATGAAGCGCAATTTAGCGCGTAGTGTACAAACGGATCTTTGTAGGTTTTGCGCAGAATTTTGTGCTCGATATCATCAAGTGACAACGCACGCTCTTCCACAGTTACCAGTTTAGCGGACCAAGGCCCTGCTCCAAAAATGCTGCCGCCCGGTAATTTAATGTCTTTGATTGATTTGACAGGGTATTTATCAACAATGACTTTAAGTGTGGTGGCGTTGTACAGATTGATCCAAAATGCTTTGGCATCATTGGCGCTTAACGCTTTTGGCGAAACCGTTTGATAAGCGGCAACAACCGCGTCTAACTCTGCATTTTTGGCGACAAGCTTTGCATAATCCACGCGATTGTAGCCTGCGCCATCTGGTTTCACTGCGCTTTTCAGCAACGATGCGTAGAGTGTATCGCCTTCGGCTGCGTGAACTTGTGTCGGTGCAAATTTGAGCACCGCAAATACGGTTGCACTGGCGATAAGTTGGCGGCGGCTGAGCAATAAACTGTTCGTTTCCAAATGAAGGTTCCTAAAATTAGTTATCTACCTGTGGAGTTGCGCCGCTTAAGTCTCAAAAGCAATTGATATTACCTGACTTCACGGCCTATTGACGTCGTCACAAATGCGCTTCACTGAAGCGTGAACAGGCACAAAACAAGATTACAAGAGTTGGGTTGTAACAATTGACTCTTTGCATTGTTCTTTCTATAAGCCGCCCACGCTAGGGCTGACGCTCCAGTGTGCGCTCACTATTGTGCGCCGTAACGTCAACGCTCCTGTTTTAAAACAGACCGAAGAAGGGCCGCACTCCGCGGTAATGAAATAAATGAAGCGCACCTATCAACCATCTAATCTTGTTCGCAAGCGTCGCCACGGCTTTCGTTCGCGCATGGCAACTGTTGGCGGCCGCAAGGTTATTCAAGCCCGTCGCTCACGCGGACGCGCAAAGCTTTCAGCTTAAATCAGATTACACCAGCCAAAGTGTCGCTTATGGCAGGTGATCAAGACAACAAATTGCCGGACCGCTTGAAAAAGCGGTCCGAATTTTTAAGTGTGCGCACTGGGCGCAAATTGCGTGGTCCAAATTTCCTCATTGAGTGCGCCCCGCGCAAAGATGGTGGCACTATGCCGCGTTATGGTTTGACCGTATCCAAAAAATGCGGCAATGCACCTCAAAGAAATCGTATTAAACGGCGCTTACGCGAAGCAATTCGCTTGCATGCAGGCATCGACATGGCGCAATCGACTGACTATGTAATCGTGGCGAGGCGCGAACTGATTGGCGTACCTTTTCAAACCATCGCAGCTGAGTTGAAGCGGCGTATCGCCTCTTCCTCCTGAAACCGGATAGTTCCATGCAGAATACTAAGAATTTTTATATCACTATTGCCTTGTCAGTGTTGATCCTGATGGTATGGCAAATATTCTACATGAACCCGAAGATCGAGCAGCAGCGCGAAATGGCGCGTATTGAGAGCCTACGGGTTGCTGATGAAAAAGCAAAAACAACCCAAGGCGCGGGTACTAGCACAGCCGTAGCACCAGGCGGAACCGAGCCTGCAGCCGCAAGCGCACTCAGTGTTGCCGATGCACTTAAGCAAACAAGTCGCATCACAATCGATACGCCAAGTCTAAAAGGTTCTATCAACCTCAATGGTGCGCGTTTTGATGATATCGTGTTGAAGAATTTCCGCGAGACTGTGGAAAAAACCTCGCCGAACATTCAACTTCTTGCTCCCTCTCCCGTTGAGGCTGGCTATTTTGCTGAGCTCGGATTTGCTGGCGATGTCGCATCTGTTGGACAATTACCGGCGGCTGATACTGTCTGGTCTGTTGAAGGCAATGCGAATTTGACCGCAACAACGCCCGTCGTGCTCACGTTTACAAATGACAAAGGCCTGACCTTCAAGCGCACCATTGCGGTGGATGAACAGTATATGTTCACTATTGCTGATAGTGTGACCAACGGTGGTGCAGCTGATGCGACACTGTCGCCGTATGGGCGCGTTACGCGTTATCAAAAACCAACCATTGCTTCTACGTTTGTACTTCATGAAGGCGCTATCGGCCATTCACCAGAAGGCGGTTTGCAAGAATGGACGTTTGACAACCTTGAAGAAGACAAGGAATTCAAACCCGAAAAGAGCACAGGTGGATGGCTCGGCTTTACCGATAAATATTGGGCAGCTGCACTCATCCCCAGCGCCAAGGTCGCTTATCAGCCGCGTTATTCTTATTTTGCCGACGGTCGCACACGCTATCAGACTGATTATCTGTCCGATCCGGTGGTGATCAAGCCAGGTGAATCCCAGACCGTTGAAACTTTATTTTTTGCCGGCGCCAAGGAAGCCTCTAAGATTGCGGCGTATGGGGAAGAAAAATCCATCGAGAACTTTGACTTGATGATCGATTGGGGATGGTTCTACTTCTTCACCAAGCCAATGTTTTATCTTATGGACTGGCTCAATAAAGTCATTGGCAATTTTGGTTTGGCCATTCTTGCAACGACCGTTATCGTCAAATTGATTTTCTATCCGCTGGCCAACAAGTCCTATGTGTCGATGGCGCATATGAAGACTGCACAGCCGAAGATGCAGGAAATCAAAGAGAAATATGCTGATGATCGTCAGAAGCAGCAGCAAGCGATGCTAGAGCTTTACAAGACAGAGAAGATCAATCCGATTGCCGGTTGCTGGCCTGTATTGCTGCAAATTCCAGTGTTCTTTGCACTCTATAAGGTGATCTACACCACCATAGAAATGCGCCATGCGCCATTCTATGGTTGGATTCATGACCTCTCTGCGCCAGATCCGACCTCACTGTTCAACCTATTTGGTCTGCTGCCATTTAGTGTTCCAGCGTTCTTGATGATTGGTGTTTGGCCATTGTTGATGGGCATAACGATGTTCTTGCAGATGCGCATGAACCCGACACCACCCGATCCAACGCAAGCCGCCATTTTTACATGGATGCCGGTTATCTTCACGTTCATGATGGCCACTTTTCCAGCTGGTCTTATCATCTACTGGGCGTGGAACAACTTCCTATCCATCTTGCAACAGGGCTACATCATGAAGCGCAATGGCGCGAAGATTGAGCTTTGGGATAATTTGGTTGGATTGTTTAAGAAAAAGCCAGCGGCGACGTAATCTGTTTAAAAATTAAAAATCAAAGCCCTGCTCCAGCGGGGCTTTTTTGTTGCGCCCAATGGCGCTAAGGCTAAATGATGATCGAAGAAACCACACAATCGCTTACCGCAGATCAAACCCTGCTGTTTGCCCGACCTTGGATTTTCATCAAGGGCGTGCCTGCGATGAAGTTCTTGCCGCCCGAAGGTCCGCCTGAAATTGCATTTGCGGGACGCTCAAACGTTGGTAAGTCTTCGCTTATCAATGCACTGACGGGGCAAAACGGTTTAGCGCGTACATCCAATACGCCGGGGCGCACACAAGAACTGAACTTCTTTGTGCCGGACGGTTTTGCCGGTACAGTCGACGACCTACCACCGATGACGATGGTGGATATGCCGGGCTATGGCTATGCGCAAGCGCCGAAGGAACAAGTTGATCGTTGGACCAACCTCGTGTTCAGCTATTTGCGCGGACGCGTGACATTACAGCGGGTGTTCTTGTTGATTGATTCACGCCACGGCATCAAGGATAATGACGATGACGTTCTGAAAATGTTGGATAAAGCGGCGGTGTCGTATCAAATCGTTTTGACCAAGTCTGACAAGCTGCACGACTCCAAGATAGCTCCGCTGGTTGCCGCGACTTTAGAGAAGATCAAGAAGCGCCCCGCAGCCTATCCCGAAGTCATCGTGACCTCGTCTGAAAAGCGACAAGGTCTTGATGCGCTTCACGCTGCCATTTTCAAGGCGATTGACTTTACACCGGTTACGCCACCTTCGGCGTAAACTTTAGCGAAACACCGTTCAGACAATGGCGCATGCCTGTGGGCTGCGGGCCGTCATCGAATACGTGACCGAAGTGCCCGCCACAGCGGCGGCAGTGAATTTCTGTCCGCACAGAGAACAAAGACTTGTCTTCTTGATTGCCAATCGCGTCTTTCAGCGATTCATAAAAACTTGGCCAGCCAGTGCCAGAGTCAAATTTTGCATAGGATCCATAAACCGGCAGATCACAGGCTGCGCAATGGAAATTGCCTTCGCGGTGCTCATCTAAAAGCGCACTGGTAAATGGTCGCTCTGTGACCTCTTCGCGCAAGACAGCAAATTGCTCTTCCGACAAAATTTTGCGCCATTCATCGGCGGTCTTCTCGATCTCAAACTTGCCTTCTGCAGCAATAGCCGACGGCATAGCGCCGGTTCGTTGGCCGAAAACAACGGGCAAAGCCAGTGCGCCAATCGTGAGAAATGTTGAATTCAAAAAATGACGACGGTTCATAGCAACCTCTTTTTAATGGTGTACCGCCCGCGATGGGGGTGATGCGCGGGCGGTACTGGTAGGTATTGACTATTCAATACTACGCTATGTGATCAAGCCAAAATCACGACTTTGGGAGACGAGAGTGTTGGCTTGAAACACAATTTATTACTTAGGCAACAATACCTTGTCGATTACATGGATCACGCCGTTTGATTGCTCAACGTCTGCGATCGTTACAGTGGCAACGCCGCCTGTTTCGTCAGTTACTGTCACTTTGTCGCCATCGAGCTTGAGTGTGAGTTCACAGCCACCAACAGTTTTCACCTTGTGTGCGCCGCCATCGTCTTTCACCATGCCCATCACTGCATTCGACATCGCCTTAGCCGCGATAACATGGCAGGTCAGAACCTTGGTGAGTGCATCTTTGCTTTCTGGCTTCAAGAGCGTGTCAACTGTGCCAGCTGGCAAAGCATCAAACGCAGCGTTGACCGGTGCGAATACGGTGAAGGGGCCTGCGCCTTGCAAAGTTTCTACCAAACCAGCAGCTTTAACAGCGGCAACGAGTGTTGTGTGGTCTTTTGAATTCACAGCATTTTCAATGATGTTCTTGGTATTGAACATTTCGCCACCGCCAACCATTGGGTTTGCAGCAAACGCCATTGCAGAGAAAGCGAGCGTACCGGCTACTGCCGACAGGATTACGGATTTATTGAACATTGGGGTAACTCCTCGTTTTGAATTTGACTTATCCACTGGGGACACAAGCGTAACGAGGTGGGCCTCAAAAGAGTTTCAGAAATAATTTACTTTTTTTGATCCATCGAATTTGAAACGAAAATGAACTGGCCTTGCGCATCAAACCAAGTCTAATAGGCTTTCTTACTTTGGGAGCCGTTGATGATTGAGCCAAAAAAACTTTTTGCTGAACTCTTCATAGCCGCAGTGAAAGCGGCTGACCCCAA
>JBGTAU010000397.1:0-3908 GCA_041749675.1 Rhizobiaceae bacterium
AGCGGCACACCCCAATGATTATTAAATGACGCGGCAGAAGCATGCACCTTGCCGACGGCACTCAACACATGGCGCAGCGCTTCCTTGGTCGTCGTCTTGCCAGCCGATCCCGTGACGGCAATGATCTGTGCATTGCTGCGATTGCGCGCCGCGATTCCCAATTGTTCAAGTGCCCTGAGCACATCTGGAACCACAATCATTGGCACGCTCAAGCGCCCCATTGCCGGTAATTTTGCCTCTGAAACGACAAGCAGCGCAGCGCCATTGGCCATGGCGAAGCTCGCAAAATCATGGCCGTCATGCAGATCGCCCTTAATGGCAAAGAAAGCGTCGCCTTTTTGCACCGACCGGCTGTCAATAGCGATGCCTTTTACGCCCTCAGGCATATCGCCCAATGGGCGTCCACCCATCGCGGCGATCATATCGTGGCTGGTCCAGAGCAAACTCATGATGCCACCTTCCGATCCGTGGTTAGTCCAAGCGCTTTGCGAATTTCCTCATGGTCAGAGAAGGGATGATTAACGCCGGCAATCAACTGGCCTTCTTCATGCCCTTTCCCTGCAACGATCAGCGTATCGCCCGCTTTTAACATCTTAACCGCGTCGGCAATTGCTACTGCACGGTCTCCGATTTCACGCGCACCTTTGGCCGCCGCCATAATCTCAGACCGGATTTGCGCAGGCACCTCCGAGCGCGGATTATCATCCGTCACGATCACCAAGTCGGCCAGTCGCACCGCAATTTCGCCCATGATAGGCCGCTTGCCTTTATCGCGATCACCGCCGCAGCCAAACACCACGATTACCCGCCCTGTGGTGAAGGGGCGTACTGAGGTCAGCACATTCTCCAGAGCTTCGGGCTTATGGGCATAATCTACATAAACCAGCGCACCCTCATCGGTTTGTCCGACCAAATCTAAACGCCCCGGCGCGCCTTCCAAGTGTTCCAACGCTGCAAAAGCGCTCGCCGCCGGCACACCTGTCACAATCGCCAAACCCGCCGAAACAAGTGCATTGGCGATCTGAAAATCACCCGCCAGCGGCAGATCAATTTCATACAATTTGCCGCCATGCTCAACATGCGCGCGTTGTCTGCGTCGCTCATGCTCCACGCGCTTGAGGCAGATAAAAGTACCCGCGCGACCAACCGTCAATACCTGCAAACCAGCAGTTTTGGCCGTATCGATAACAGCTTGCGAAAACGCATCGTCGGCAAAAATGATCGCTGGTGCGCCCTTTTCCAAAAGCCCGTTAAACAAACGCAATTTGGCGTTCAAATAATCCTCAATCTTTGGATGATAATCCAAATGATCACGACCAAGATTGGTGAAAGCACCAGCCTTCAGTTTGACACCGTCCAACCGATGCTGATCAAGCCCGTGACTTGAAGCCTCCATCGACGCGTGCGTTACACCGCCGTCCGCTAGGTCTTTCAGCAGTGCATGGAGCTCCACCGGATCTGGTGTAGTCAACGTCCCGTAATCATTGCGACCCGGCGCAACCACGCCTGTCGTCCCAATTGAAGCTGCTGCCATGCCAGCATAAGCCCAAATCTGTCGCACAAATCCAGCCACCGAGGTCTTGCCCGCCGTACCCGTCACAGCGACCATCGTTTCAGGTTGCTTGCCATAAAATCGCGCAGCGCACAGCGCCAATGACAGTCGCGGATCGACCACACGAATAACCGGCACCTTCAAGGTCCCGACTTCAACACCTGCTCCTGCAATTACTGCAATGGCACCTTTGGCGACAGCCTCGCTGGCAAATTTTGCGCCATCAGCCTTTGTTCCGCTGAGTGCAAAAAATAATGATCCAGCGACCGCGTTACGAGAATCCTGTGTAACGCTGGTCACATCGGCGTGGTGGCCTGTGTCAATTGTCAATAAATCTGCGAATGCTTCAAGTTTCATATCTAACCATTTCCGTGCGCGAGAAACGCCGCGCTTGTCGTCAACGCAGCGAACTAGCTAACGGCGTATTATCTGGGCTAAAATCAGGCTGAACCCCGAGAAAAACCGCAGACCGTTGAATTATCGCACTTAAAGTTGGTGCAGCGTTGGAACCTGCGGTCGCTCCGCCCTTGCCCGCTTCCGCCTTTGGCTCATCTAGAATCACCAGAACGACATATTTAGGGTCGCGGATCGGAAACGCCGCCAAGAAGGCATTGAAGCGTTTGTCGGCAGAGTAGCGCCCTTTAACAACCTTTTCTGCCGTTCCGGTTTTTCCGCCAACATCGTAGCCAGGTACCGCCGCGCGCCGCCCAGAGCCCTCAAGCACATTCTTGCGGAACAACCAACGCATGGCTTCTGACGTTTGTTCTTTGACCACAGGGACTGCAGTCAAATCCGCCTCTTCGCGCGTGCGTGGCAAAAATGTCGGCTGGATAAGCTTTCCGCCATTCATTAATGCAGCCGCCGCCATCGCTGTTTGCAACGGCGTTGTTGAAACACCATGTCCAAATGAGATCGTGATTGAGTTCAGCTTCTTCCATTCTTTGGGCTCAGAAGGTTTAGCCACTTCTGGGATTTCCGTCTGCATTTTGTCCAGCAAACCAATGCGATGTAGAAATGCTTTGTGATTTTCTGTGCCAACTGCGTCGGCCATTTTCGCTGTGCCAATATTGGACGAATAAATGAAAATCTCAGGCACCGTCAAAACACGGCGCTTGCCGTGAAAATCATTGATCGTAAATCGGGCAATCTGAATGGGCCGTGAGGCATCAAATTTCGAGTTCAGGTTCACCGCACCGGCGTCCAGCGCCATGGCGGTCGTGAATGTTTTGAACGTTGAGCCCATTTCAAAAGTGCCTGCAGACATGCGATTGAGACGGTCTTTTTCCAGCGCATTAAATGGATTGTTGGGATCATAATCTGGCAGCGAGGCCATCCCCATAACTTCACCAGTATGGATGTCCATGATCACAGCGCCAGCTGCAATCGCGCGATACCGTACCATCGCCTGCTCAAGTTCGTCGCGCAAAACATGCTGCACACGAAGATCGATCGAGAGCTTAACCGGCTCCAAAACTTTCTCAGTATCAAAGCCGGCGGATTGAAGATCCGATAACCCATGGCCATCGATATACTTCTCCATGCCAGCTGTGCCTTTGTTGTCAACATCAACCAAACCAACAATATGCGAGGCAGTCGGACCACCTGGGTAAAAGCGCTGTTTTTCCGAGCGAAAGCCGATGCCAGGCAATCCCAGCGCCATAACTTGCGCTTGTTGCTTTGGCGTCATTTGCCGCTTCAACCAGATAAACCCAAGGCCGCTCTTCAGTTTTCGGTAGGTTTGTTCTTGATCAAGATCAGGAATAACACTGGTGAGCATTTCCAGCGTTTCATCGGCATCAATAATGCGCTTTGGTTCGGCAAACAATGAAGCTGTTTTAATGTCGGTCGCCAGAATTTCGCCGTGTCGATCCACCAAATCAGGTCGCGCCGCGACACTTTGGGTGACTGAGCCGGTATAACCTGCGTTATTGTCTTGCAAGCCGAAATAGACCAGCCGCGCACCAATCGTGCCATAGATCGCGGAAAAGCAAGCCATGGCGATCAGGATTCGGTTGCGTGTACGATCACCAGATTGCCGACTATGATTTTCAGAAAGTCGCCCACGTGTCTGCGGTGCGCGTCGGAAGAGCCGATCAATCATTCTTCAACACTCCCGGTTTCAGTTTCAACATCAACTGCTTCGGGTTCCGTCTTCTTCTTCGACTTCGCGGCAACTTTCGCGCCACTCTTCGGTGCTTCGCCACCTTCAGATTGGGCAATCGCATCCGCGATAGGATCACTCTCGTCTACCGATAATCCTTTTTCAGGAATCGCTTCAACACTGGTCACTTGACGGCTGATGGTCGCCTGCAGGCCCAACTCATCCTTGTGGGCATCAACCAATTTTTGAACGCGC
>JBGTAU010000398.1:0-2756 GCA_041749675.1 Rhizobiaceae bacterium
GCAACGCTCCTCTGCCAACGGCGCCAAAATCAGAGATCGACTGGGACACTGCTAAAAAAATGGTGCTGCGGGCCTACCAAGGGTTCGCGCCGCAAATGGCCGATATCGCCAGAGACTTTTTTGACAAACAGTGGATTGATGCAGCCGCAAGACCAGGTAAAGCGCCAGGCGCATTTGCCCACCCAACGGTTCCATCCGTTCATCCTTACGTATTGATCAACTATCAGGGCCGCCCACGCGATGTGATGACTTTGGCGCATGAACTGGGTCATGGTGTGCATCAAGTTTTAGCTGGACCACAAGGCGCGTTGATGAGCGCAACGCCGCTTACACTGGCTGAAACAGCGTCGGTGTTTGGCGAGATGCTCACTTTCCGTTCCCTAATCAATGAGACCAAGGATGTTGGTGAGCGCAAAGCTATGCTGGCGCAAAAGGTCGAGGACATGATCAATACGGTCGTGCGCCAGATTGCGTTTTACCAATTCGAGCGCAAACTGCACACCGAGCGCAAGAATGGCGAACTCACATCTGACAAAATCGGCCAAATATGGCTCGATGTGCAGAAGGAAAGCCTTGGGCCTGCAGTGCAGTTTGCCAAAGGCTACGAAACATTCTGGACCTACATTCCGCATTTCGTGCATTCGCCGTTTTATGTCTATGCCTATGCTTTCGGCGACTGTTTGGTGAACTCACTTTATGCTGTTTATCAAAACAGCCCATCTGGCTTTCAAGAAAAATACTTCGATATGCTCAAAGCTGGCGGCACCAAACACCACTCAGAGCTTCTCGCGCCATTCGGACTTGACGCCACCGATCCAACCTTCTGGGATAAGGGGCTATCTGTTATCGAGGGTCTAATCGATGAGTTAGAAGCGATGGAGTGATGATGCTCCATGTCGCAGTTCGGCAAACTTATTGTCCTGCTATGACTTATTAAGTGTTATCACTGACCACTTCATTGCACGAATATGGAACCATGACGGCGCGCGCAACCATAAACCCAGAGCTGCCGCCCTTCGTCCTGTTGCAAGACGATGTCGCAGGCGTGCGACGCCTGTTTTCAGAGCCAATCAAAATTATTACGGCATACACAGCCGATGAATTGGAAACAGCATTCCAAGAGATTGAGGAAGCAAAGCGTGCAGGCAAATGGCTAGCCGGTTATTTTTCATATGAGGCAGGCTACGCGCTAGAAGACAAAATGCTACCATTGCTTGCCAAACGCAGTTCTTTTCCGCTCGTCCAGATAGGTGTTTTCAATGATGTGGATATTGGCTCTTTCGCCCCAGCGGAACGCGCCAATCCCGCTCCCGTTGCACCGTTAAAAAATGCCAAACCGCGCTGGACACGCGACCAATATGAAGTCCGCTTCGATCGTTTGAAAAAGCACATCGCATACGGTGACTGCTATCAAGCCAATCTAACCTTTCCCATTGAAGCCAAATGGGAAGGCGATCCCATTACGCTGTTTCACACATTGACTGAACGCCAACCTGTTCGACATGGCGCCATTGTCAATCTGCAAAGTCTGATGATTTTATCGCGCTCACCAGAACTTTTCTTCGCCATCAATGCCGACGGCTGGATTGAAACTCGGCCGATGAAAGGCACCGCAAAACGCGGCAAGACCGCAGAAGAAGATGATGCCATTCGCGACGGCTTGGCTCAGGATGCCAAAAACCAAGCCGAAAACCGCATGATTGTCGATCTTCTACGCAATGATATTTCGCGCATTTCTGAAGTTGGAACACTCGATGTTCCAGAATTGTTTAAGGTGGAAACCTATCCCACATTGCATCAAATGGTAAGCCGCATTCACGCAAAACTTTTACCAAACCTAACAGTGCGCGATATTTTTGCAGCCCTATTTCCGTGCGGCTCCATCACCGGCGCACCCAAAATTCGTGCGATTGAAATCCTCAACGATTTAGAGGAAGCGCCGCGTGACATTTACTGTGGCTCCATTGGTTGGATAGCGCCCGATGGGCAAATGAGCTTTAATGTAGCCATTCGCACAGTTACACTCCATCCAAATGGGCGTGCGGTTTTCAATGTAGGCGGCGGGATCATCTTCGATTCTGAAGCCAATTCGGAGTATGATGAATGTCTATTGAAAGCGCGCTTCGCAGCCGGTCAGATCGACCCATTGGATTGATCGAAACGCTGCGTTATGAGCCCAGCCAAGGGTGCGTGCGCAGCGAACGACACCTCGCACGAATGGCGGCATCTGCGCATTGGTTTGGTAAGAAATTTGACTATGAAGCGGCCGCACAAAAACTCGCCGCTGTAGAAAACAACGCAAGCCTTCGCTTGCGATTATTTCTGGACGAAGACGATATTCTTTCACTCACCAGTCACCCCTACGCCCCTCTTGTACAAGGCAAGGTCTGGTCCGTCGCAATAGCCAGCACCAAACTCGACAGCGCAGATTCATTCTTGGCGCACAAAACAACAAAGCGGCAACACTATGAGGCCGCGCGGGCTGAATATGACAGCACGGACGTCGACGAGGTGCTTCTCACAAACCAACATGGCCATGTGTGCGAAGGCACGATTACCAGCGTGTTCATGCAACGAGGTGAAATCCTAATCACTCCACCTTTGGCCGATGGGCTATTACGAGGCGTGTTGCGGCAAGTATTATTGGATAAGGGTGAGGCCGTGGAAGGCGCGATCGGCGTCGAAGACTTGCACCACGCAACATTCTTCGTTGGCAACTCGCTCCGCGGCCTTATACCCGCAATGCTGCACCAGAC
>JBGTAU010000399.1:0-16929 GCA_041749675.1 Rhizobiaceae bacterium
GCTGGGCGATATAGAGATGGCCGCGCTCGATGAGTTCCGGCATTTGGCGAAAGAAGAAGGTGAGCAGCAGCGTTCTGATATGCGCACCATCGACGTCCGCGTCGGTCATGATGATGATTTTATGGTAGCGCAGTTTTTCAGGGTTGAACTCGTCTTTGCCAATGGAAGTACCGAGCGCCATGATCAAAGTACCGATCTGGTCAGAGCCGAGCATTCGGTCGAAACGCGCGCGCTCAACGTTGAGGATTTTACCGCGCAGAGGCAAAATCGCTTGGTTCTGGCGCGAGCGCCCACCTTTGGCGGAGCCACCAGCGCTATCACCCTCGACGATGAAGATTTCAGACTTGGCAGGATCGCGTTCCTGACAGTCAGCTAACTTGCCCGGCAAAGATGAAAACTCTAGCGCGCCTTTGCGGCGCGTAAGATCACGCGCTTTACGCGCCGCTTCGCGGGCTGCAGCAGCTTCAATGACCTTGCCGATCAAAATCTTGGCCTGTGTCGGATGCTCTTCAAGCCACGTGGACAACGCTTCGTTGACGAGGTTTTCGACCGCAGGGCGCACTTCGGACGAGACCAGCTTGTCTTTGGTTTGCGACGAGAATTTTGGATCGGGCACTTTGACAGAAAGAATAGCGGTCAAACCTTCTCGGCAATCATCGCCGGTGATCGAGACCTTTTCCTTTTTGGTCATTCCCGAGCTTTCGCCATAGCCCACCACTTGGCGGGTCAATGCGCCGCGGAAACCGGCCAAATGCGTGCCACCATCGCGCTGCGGGATGTTGTTGGTGAAGCACAGCACATTTTCATGATAGCTGTCATTCCACCACATCGCGACTTCGACCGTGATGCCATCTTTTTCGGAATTAATGACGATGGGCGTATCGACCAAAGGCTTTTTGGCACGATCAAGATAGCGGGCGAACGCTTCCAGCCCGCCCTTGTACATCAATTCGGTTTTTTTCTCATCGGCATGGCGACGGTCGGTCAAAACGATGTGGACGCCGGAATTCAAAAACGCCAATTCGCGCAAGCGATGTTCGAGCGTGTTGTAGTCAAATTCAATTTTGGTGAAGGTCGCTGGCGACGGTGTGAATGTGACTTCCGTGCCTGTTTCATCGCCGCATGCGCCAGTGACCTGCAAGGGACCGTCTGCGTCGCCATGCGTAAAGCTCATCTCATGGATTTGGCCCTTGCGGCGAATTTTGAGTTTGAGTGAAACTGACAATGCATTCACCACGGAAACGCCCACGCCATGCAGACCGCCGGAAACCTTGTAGGAATTCTGGTCAAACTTACCGCCAGCGTGCAGCTGGGTCATGATGACTTCAGCAGCCGAAACGCCTTCTTCGTGCATATCAGTCGGAATGCCGCGACCATTGTCTGTGACGGTCACAGAACCTTCGGCGTTGAGCGTAACGGTGACGATATCTGCGTGACCTGCGAGCGCTTCGTCGATGGCGTTATCCACGACTTCATAGACCATGTGATGCAAGCCCGAACCATCGTCCGTGTCACCGATATACATGCCGGGGCGTTTGCGGACTGCATCGAGGCCCTTAAGAACCTTGATGGAATCCGCGCCATATTCAGCCTGTTCGGGGATTTGATCTTCTGGTAGTTCGCTCATATCAACCACTTTTCAAACGTCATAATTCTCGCGCGCGAATCACTTCGCGCTAAGCTGACTTGTTCTAGCCGGAAAGGGTGGTTTTTTCTATCAAAAGGCGGCGAATGGGCCGTTTGCGCCCAATCTATCCAAGGATTTCAGCCGCGAATGCTTACGCAGCTTTTTTCACGTCATGAATACGCCTGGAAGTGCCGTGCACAGCAAGATGTGCTTTCAGCGCTTTCAGGCCATTTTCCAGATTGCGCTTCCAATCTAGGCTCACAAAAGCCTGCAAGAACGGCTTTACAAAGCCATATCGGGCATGAAAGCCATAATCCCATACGATACGCGTTTTACCGCCTTCATCGACGGCAGTCATGGTCGAAATGGCATAGTCTGACATCAGGCGCACAGGATTTGTGAATGCCCAAGGCTGATAGTGATAGGAGCGTGGCAAATCCGTCGTTAAGATGCGCTCAAGAGCGACAGTCCCGTCTTTGAAGAAGATTTTCCGCGCAGAATTAGGTTCGCCCCAACTCGGACCATCGACGGGCGTTGTGGCAATGATCGGCGGAACAATGAATGTACCGTGCATGAAATTTTCGATTGGTTCATGCATGTACCAGTCGAAAAACTGATCAGCGGGGACATCCACCACACATTCAACGCGGCATGTCGCATAGCCATCAAGCGCGGGCGATGGTGCTGGTGTGAATGGGAAATCTTTGATCATTTTCTTACCTTTACGGAAACCTTTACCCCGCGTTACAGCGAGAAACTTTATGTTGTCCTAAAGAAAGTCCGACTCTACATTTCAAGCTAAAGGTGCTTAACGAAATGCTACCATGGGTGCATGAGCTTGCTTGACGCTGCACACACAGCGCCCCATATAAACGACAGCAAATGCGCTTCAAACAGATGGTTGAACCAATCCGTGAACCCTGCATCGCAGCTTTTTATACCCCCCGCGCCGACCCCGCGTAAAACGCCGATTGGCTCGCTCGAGCTTATTCGGACGGTCTATCGCAATCCGTTGGAAATATGGGGTGAGCCGTCTTTTAATGAGCCTTGGATTTCGGTGCGTTCATTGGGTGTGGAAACGATTGTTGCTAATGACCCGGGACTGATCCGACACGTGCTGATTGACGAGGCAGCGAATTACGTGATGTCGCCGATCCGACAGCGTATTTTGCGGCCAATTTTGCGCGATGGTTTGCTCACCGCTGAAGGCGATGTTTGGAAGCGTTCGCGCAAAGCTATGGCCCCTGTTTTCACGCCGCGCCATATTTTTGGATTTGCCGATGCGATGTTGAGCGTGACAAATCAGTTTGCCGATGAATATGAGGCAAAAATTGGCAATCTTAGCGATGTGTCAAAAGACATGACGACGCTGACCTTTGATATTCTAGCGGCAACTTTGTTCAGCAATCAAATTGCCGGTGCTGAGGATTTTTCCAAGGAAGTTGAGCATTTATTTGAGACAATGGGCCGCGTGGACCCATTTGATCTGCTCGGCGCGCCGGACTGGATACCTCGATTGACGCAAATCCGCGGGCGCAAATCCTTGGCATTCTTTCGCAATATAGTGGCCAAAACCATGGAGGCGCGTAAAGTGCTGATGACGGCCACGCCAGATAAAGTGCCAAATGATTTTCTGACGCTACTACTGAAAACCGAAGGGCCGGACGGTCTTTCGCGGGAAGAGATCGAAGACAACATCATCACCTTTATTGGGGCTGGTCACGAGACGACTGCGCGGGCGCTCGGCTGGACATTGTATCTTTTGGCCAAAGCGCCAAATGAACTGGCAATGGTGGAGCAAGAGATTGACGCGAACTGGTCAAGTCTTGGCTCGCCCTCAGGCTGGTTGGACAAATTGCCATTTACCCGCGCGGCATTCGAAGAGGCGATGCGGCTCTATCCGCCCGCGCCCTCGCTCAATCGCTCTCCGGTGAAAGATGATCAATATGGCAATTTGAAACTGCCAAAGGGGGCCAATGTTTTGGTGATGCCATGGATCATTCATCGGCATCGCAAATATTGGGAAAATCCGAATGCGTTTGACCCCAAGCGCTTTCATCCGGGCAATCGAGACAAGATTGATCGATTCCAATATCTACCATTCGGCCAAGGTCCACGTGTGTGCATTGGCGCAAGCTTTGCGTTGCAAGAGGCGGTGATTGTGCTCGCCACACTGATCAAGCGGTTTCGCTTTGAACCGTTTGCAGGGCATATTCCATGGCCTGTACAGAAACTGACGACTCAGCCGCAAGGCGGACTGCCGATGCGAATTCGGGCGCGTTAGTGCGTCATGTAGCTGTAACAATATCCGGCTAACGAGCTCAAAAATCGTTTACCGGAGTGCTTGAAGATGACAAAATCCTACGATGTACTGTTTTTGTGCACAGGCAATTCAGCGCGTTCTATTTTGGCCGAAGCAATACTAGGAAAATTAGGCGCACCGCATTTCAAATCTTGGTCAGCCGGATCGCAACCAAAAGGGGTCGTGCATCCTAAAAGCCTCGAGCTGCTGAAAAGTCTTGGGTATGATGTGTCAGATTTTCGTTCCAAAAGCTGGGATGAATTTGCAGCCAATAGCGCTCCAGAATTTGATTTCATCTTTACGGTTTGCGACAACGCGGCTGGCGAGGCCTGCCCAATCTGGCTCGGTCATCCTATGACAGCCCATTGGGGCATACCCGATCCCGCATCCGCAGAAGGCACCGAGGCGGAAATCAATCTGGCGTTTGCGGAAGCCTATCGCCAAATGAAAAATCGTATCGAGGCCTTCATAGCACTGCCCTTATCCAGCCTCGACAAACTTGCCCAAGCCAAGGAATTGAAGGCAATTGGTACGATGCAGGACTGAGCATAATGCTGGCAAAAACCATCGCTGAATTCATCGGCACGCTGCTTCTCGTCACCGCCGTTGTGGCTTCAGGCATCATGGCAGACAATTTGACCAATGATGTGGCAGTGGCATTGCTGGCCAACACCGGCGCAACCGCAGCGGCCTTGTATGTGTTGATCTCCATTATTGGCCCCATATCGGGCGCACACTTTAACCCAGTGGTATCGCTCGTGATGGCAGCAAAAGGCGATCTTGCGCGTGCATCACTTCTTCCATTTATCGCAGTGCAAATTGCCGGCGGAATATGCGGCATGTGGCTCGCGCACATGATGTTTGAGTTGCCAATGCTACAAGTTTCACAGCATATCCGCGTTGGCTCAGGGCAATTTGTTTCGGAAATAGTGGCAACGTTTTGCTTGCTCAGCGTCATCTTGTTTGGTGGTAGGCAACAGGGCCTTTCAATGCCTGCGCTGGTTGCCCTCACCATTGCCAGCGCCTATTGGTTCACCGCTTCAACCAGCTTTGCTAACCCCGCAGTCACCATTGCCCGCAGCCTGACGGATACGTTCTCAGGTATAGCGCCTGCCAATGTTTTGTATTTCATCGCGGCACAATGTATCGGCGCAGGCCTGGCTTATTTGCTGGCGAAACAACGCGCTTAAGCGGCGATTTGCTCAGAGTGTTTCGCATTTTCCAATCGTTGTAGCGCGTGCTCCAAGGCAGCAAAGCAATCGGCATCTATAGCCACACCGACATCTCCGCGCATAATCTCGAGTGCTTTGTCGACCGGCATGGGTCCGCGATAGGGACGCTCCGCAGTGAGCGCGTCGAAAATATCTGCGACTGTGATGATACGCGAATCCAATGCAATATCATCGCCAGAAATACCGCGCGGATAGCCCTTGCCGTTCAGTTTTTCGTGGTGATCGCCCGCTACGCGCGCCAACTTTTCAAAAGCGCGAATCCCAGAAAGAATGCTGCGGCTTTGTTCGGGATGCTTTTTCATTTCTACCCATTCGGCATCATCAAGTTTACCGGGCTTATCCAAAATTTGGTTGGAAACGCCCAGTTTGCCCAAATCATGCAACAACGCTGCACGCTTTAAGAAGCGACGATGTTCGGATGTAAGGCCCAACTCTTCGGCGATCATGTCTGTGAACAAAGTGACACGATCACTGTGACCGGCGGTATAAGGGCTCTTGGAATCCACCACTTGCGCAAACGCTTCAGCAACCGCGTCGAGATAATCCTCATCGACAAATTCACCCTGTTCTTCCGGCGCAAGCGCAACAACAGTATCTTGAATATCGCGTGAAGACAGTGTTGCCCAGAATGACGGCTCTTGTGCGACGCGTTCAAACGCCGAAACCAGTGAGGGATCAAACCAGGTCCCCGACCGCGCGCGCGCTTCGCGCATTGCAGCTTGCGTGCCGCCGCTTGTATGAAAGACATCGATGACTTGCGCCAGCAACGCAATGCGGGCGTTGATGGAAATTTCATGTCCCGCGATGCCAACAGGCTTTCCTTGCCCGTCCCAATGTTCGTCCAAATCTAAAATGCCTTGCGCAACGGTTTCAGAAAAGCGCATTTGGCGGGCAATATCTGCGCCTCGTTGACAGCGCGTTTCGATGAGTTCGCGGGCAATGCGTCCGCCTTCAGTGAATATGGTGACAAGCGAGCGAAAGCGTTCGGCAAGCCCAGATTTTAAACCCGTATGTGACAGAATGAAACCCAGCATTTGCGGCAAGCTGTCGTTCATGTTTTTGAAATCTTGCTTGAAAGTCAAATCATCGGCCAGATATAATTCGCATATACGCGCGGCATTGGACGAGCAGCCAATGTCTTTTAAGAGCAACGTGTAATAAAGGTCAGCCATGTCAATCGGTTCTATTCCGACCTCTTTGGCAACATTCAGCCCGATCCAAGCACAGCGCACGCCATGGCCTTCCGGTTGTCCTTCAGTGATATCCAGCGCCCGGCTAAGCGCACTGACGAGCTCTGCTCGCGTAATCTTTGAACAATCATCCATCATGCTTTTCCCGCTGCATCCGCAGTAGCTAAGCACAAAACCATTGATAAAGTTTAATGACGGTCCCAATGACCACTGTGATCACGATCATTTGTCCGGTGAGTGGTTGACCGCTGCCCGATCAAATGGTCAATCAGCGTAAATTCGAAATGAAGGATACATCTGTGAAAAAATTATTGACCAGCCTGTCACTCGGTCTTTTGCTCTCAACCGCTGCTTTGGCCGCAGACGTCGATGTCGCCAATTGGCCCGCCGTTTTGGAAGATGCCAAAGGCGAGACTGTTTATTGGAACGCTTGGGGCGGGGCGGACAATATCAACGCATACATCGCATGGGCTGGTGGTGAAATCGAAAAGCGCTACGGCGTCAAATTAGTTCACGTTAAACTGGAAGATACAGCTGCAGCTGTTGCCAAAGTGGTCGCTGAAAAGGCGGCTGGTAAAAATGCGGGCGGCTCGGTCGATATGATTTGGATCAACGGCGAAAACTTTGCCTCGATGAAGAAGCAAGATTTGCTACTTTCCAAAGGCTGGGCAGAAAAATTGCCAAACTGGAAATATGTTGATTTCGATGGCAAGCCGACCGTGCGTACTGATTTCACCATTCCGGTGGAAGGCCAAGAATCGCCATGGGGCATGGCCAAGATGGTTTTCTTCCACGACAGCGCCAAAACAAAAATCGAAGATATGCCAAAGTCAGCCGTTGATTTATTGGCGTGGGCACAGAAAAATCCGGGCCGTTTTTCCTATCCGATGCCACCGGATTTCATCGGTTCTTCATTCTTGAAACAAGTTTTGTCCGAAACAATAGTCGACAAAACAAAGCTATTAGCAGCGGTCAATGAAGCAGAATTTGAAGCGGTCTCCAAACCCTTGTTTGATTATCTCAATGCGCTCAATCCAAATCTATGGCGTTCAGGAAAATCATTTCCGCAAAACTATCCTGATATGAAGCGCTTGATGGCTGACGGAGAAGTGGACATCACTTTTGCTTTCAATCCAGCTGACGGATCAGCTGCGATTGCAGCGGGCGAACTACCAAACACAGTACGCTCGTTTACCTTCCCTGGCGGTACACTTGGCAATACGCATTTTGTTGGCATTCCTTACAACGCCAACGCGACAGCCGGAGCATTGGTGCTGGCCGACTTCTTGATTTCGCCGGAAGCGCAAGCGCATAAGCAAGACCCGAAAGTCTGGGGCGATCCAACAGTGCTCAACATGGCCGCCGTTTCGCCAGAAGAGAAGGCCGTGTTTGATGGCCTCGATCTTGGCATCGCAACCCTGAAACCAGACCAACTCGGGCCCGCCCTTGATGAACCACATCCATCATGGATGGTGCGCATTGAGACTGAATGGAAGCGCCGCTACGGGGCAGCAAACTAAAAGCTTTAACTCTTCCTTCTCCCCGCCTTACGCGGGGAGAAGGTGGCCCGAAGGGTCGGATGAGGGGCAGCGCTAACGCTTGAATTTGTCAGCTGATTTGCGCACTCAACGGAAAGCCAGCATGAATCTCCTGCGCCCACCAGAACCATTGTTTTTCGCAGCTCGCGCGGCCCCTTTACTGATTATCGCAATTGTTTCGCTTCCGGTTTTATCTGGATTGCTCGGAACACTATTGCCAGCGTTCGGCTATTTGCCAGCACTTGGTGGCGCAGAATTATCGCTAGGGCCATTTCGCAGGCTTTTTGCTGAAGCTGGAATCAGCCGCTCGATCTGGCTGTCGTTATGGATCGGCTTTGCAGCGACTTTGCTTTCAACGCTCAGCGCGGGGGCAATCATTGCCGCCGGATATGGCACCAAAAGCTGGGCAATTTTAACGCGCTTTTTATCGCCCATCTTATCCGTTCCTCATGCCGCTGCTGCATTTGGGCTGGCGTTTATCATCATGCCGTCTGGATTCATTGCACGGTTGATTTCGCCTGAACTCACCGACTGGATCAACCCGCCTGATGTGTTGATTCCAAACGATCCTTATGCGCTGTCTTTGATTTTTGGGCTGGCCCTGAAAGAGATCCCTTTTCTGCTGTTGATGCTGATCGCCTCGGTTGGACAGGTCGATGCGAGCCGTTATTTGAACATGACCAGCGCGCTTGGCTATGGTCGCCTCAGCGGGTTCAGCTACATTGTCTGGCCGCAGCTTTACCGGCAAATTCGTGTGGCAGTGTTCGCGGTCCTGGCATTTTCTGCCTCAGTGGTAGATGTCAGTCTCATTCTTGGCCCAACCACACCGCCGCCGCTGTCGGTGACGCTGGTGCGTTGGATGAATGATCCAGATTTGATGTACCGATTTGTCGCTAGTGCGGGTGCTTTGCTGCAGTTGACATTGGTCCTGTTCCTGTTCGCAGTCTGGCTCATATTAGAGCGCTTGGGCGCATATGTGCGCAACCAAATGGCGGAAACCGGCAGACGCTTTGCATCTGACAGCATCTTAGTGTCGATCATTCGCCTCAAGGCGTGGTTGCTGGCTTTATTGGTACTCACTGGCATTGCACTGCTCGGTCTTTGGTCGGTCTCGCAGCTTTGGCAGTTCCCAGATGCGTGGCCGCAAGGCTTGACACTGGCGGCTTGGGCGCGCGCACTGCCATCGATCGGCGGACCGTTGTGGACCACCTTTCTCATCGGATTTCCGGCAGCGCTGATCGCGACGTTGCTGTGCATATTGTGTTTGGCAAACATCCAAAAGTCAGCCTCTATCGAGCGCGTGATGTTAACCACATTGAGCTTGCCGCTGATTGTGCCGCAAACGGCCTTTTTGTTTGGCCTGCAAGTCGCGGCGATCAAATCGGGCATTGGCTATGGCTATGACGCACTTATCCTGACGCATTTGGTTTTTGTGTTACCTTATGTTTTTTTGTCACTAAGCCATGCTTGGGAGAGCCTTGATCCGCGCTATGAATGGATGGCGCAGGGCCTCAGCGCCTCTCGCACCAAAACACTCTTGCGGGTACGTTTGCCTTTAATGTTGCGCCCGATCCTCACCGCATTTGCGGTCGGTTTCGCCGTGTCTGTCGGGCTATATTTGCCGACCTTGTTGATAGGCGCAGGACGATTGCCAACCATTACCACAGAAGCCGTGGCGCTGGCGTCCGGCGCCAACCGGCGCACCATTGGCGTCTATGCCTTTTTGCAGTCGGTCATCCCCTTTGTTGGATTTGCACTTGCGTTTGCGCTGCCAGCATGGCTTTTCAAAAACCGTGCAGCGATGCGCGCAGTGTGAGCAAAGACGCAATGCAACAAGATCTTTCGATGAAATTAGAACAGGTGACGATCAGGCTTGGTCCACGTAACTTGCTGTCGATTGATGCGCAAATTGAGGCCGGTGAAGTGCTGACGGTGATGGGCCCTTCAGGCTCCGGCAAGTCAACTTTGCTGGCATATATTGGTGGCTTTCTTGATCCACATTTTACCGCCAATGGCAGTGTTTTTATCCGTGGTAACAATGTGACCAAAATAGAACCCTCGCAGCGCCATGCTGGCATTTTGTTTCAGGATCCGTTGCTGTTCCCCCATCTGTCGGTCGGCGGCAATTTGTTGTTTGCAATTCCCTCCGATGTAAAAGACAAAGCAGTACGTGTGCAGAGCGCCAAAACAATTCTTGAGGAAATGGAGCTCGGCGGGTGTTTTGATCATGATCCGGCGCGACTGTCCGGCGGACAGAAGGCCCGCGTGGCTTTGGCGCGTACACTTTTATCCCAGCCCCATGCTTTACTGTTAGATGAACCATTTTCCCGCCTCGATGCTGCCTTGCGCGCGCAAATGCGCGACTTAGTTTTTGCCCATGCCAAGCGACGCATGTTACCTGTGGTCTTGGTAACGCACGATCCGGAAGATGCGCATGCCGCAGGTGGTCAATTGATCGAAATCGGTTAAACAGAAAATATGCCGATTGATTTGACGAAATTTGCTTTGCCCGTTGCGGACGTTTTGCCGATGGTTGGCGTTGCGCTTTTAAGCGAGGGTATGGCCGTTTTAGTAGCGCCGCCGGGCGCTGGTAAAACGACTCTTGTGCCACTTTTTTTGTTGGCTGCGCCTTGGCGCAAAGACGGCATGATCATCGTGCTTGAACCGCGCCGCCTTGCTGCGCGCGCCGCGGCACGGCGTATGGCGCACATGTTGGGCGAGGTCGTTGGCGAGACAGTTGGTTACCGGATGCGGCTTGATCAGAAAGTCTCGGCCAAGACGCGGATACTCGTTCTGACCGAAGGTGTGTTTGCCCGTATGGCGCTGGATGATCCAGAGCTTAAGGGCATTGCCGCTGTGCTGTTCGACGAGTTTCATGAACGCTCGCTGGACGCCGATTTGGGGCTGGCGCTGGCGCTGGATATCCGCGATGGGTTGCGCGAAGATCTGCGCTTGCTGGTCATGTCAGCGACGCTAGATGGGGCCCGCGTTGCGCGTATTTTTGGCGATGCTCAAATCATTGAAAGCCAAGGTCGGGCGTTTCCCGTTGAGATTATATACACCGAAAAACGCAGCCAAGAACGCATCGAAGAGACGGTGTCGCGCAGCGTCTCAGATGCGTTGCAGACGCACACGGGAAGCATCCTCGCCTTTCTTCCTGGCACGGGCGAAATCAACGCGGTGGCGCGATTGTTAGAGCCAAAATTGCCTAACAATGTGCGCCTATATCAACTGCACGGTACAATAGACTCCGCAGCGCAAGACGAAGCGATCCGGCCAGCGGTTATTGGTATGCGCAAAGTGGTATTGGCGACCTCGATCGCCGAGACATCCATCACCATAGATGGCGTGACCGTCGTCATCGACAGCGGCTATCAGCGCTTGCCGGTATTTGAACCATCGTCAGGTTTGACGCGATTGGAAACGTTAAGGGCGTCAAAGGCCTCAATCGATCAACGCGCCGGACGTGCTGGGCGCACCGCCCCCGGGGTTGCAATCCGGCTATGGCGCGCGGAGCAAAATGCAGTTTTACCCGCATTTACCCCGCCCGAAATATTGGAAGCGGATTTGACGGGTCTACTGCTCGATCTGGCAACATTCGGTGTGACTGATCCCACGGCGATGCGGTTTCTTGATCCGCCGCCAAAGCCTGCCTTAAACGAAGCGCGCGAACTGTTGCGTCGGCTTGGCGCGTTGGATGCAGATGGTCGGCTAACGGACCAAGGGACAGCGATGCGCAAGCTGGCGCTTCCCGTGCGGCTTTCGCATATGGTGATCAAAGCTGGCGAAGCGGGTTATGCCCAGCAAGCAGCGGAAATCGCGGTGTTACTCACCGAGCGCGGACTTGGCGGCAACGATGCCGATCTCGAAACACGTTTGTCGCAATTTCGCAAAGATCGCGGTGCGCGCGCCGATGGAGCGCGAGGATTAGCACGCCGATTGGCATCATCTGCAGCATCTCGCGAACAAAATGCAGAGACAAGCACGGGCGCGTTGCTGCTTTACGCCTATCCAGATCGACTGGCAAAATCGCGTGGGCGCGATGGACGGTTTGTGCTCGCCAATGGCCGCGGCGCAGAAATTGATGTTGTCAATGCGCTGGCGGCAAAAGACTATTTAGTGGTCGCGGATTTGCAAGGCACTGCCCAACGCAGCCGCATTTTAAGCGCAGCTGAAGTAACGCTCACGGATTTGGAAGAGGTGGTCGGAGCCAACATTCAATCCTCTGAAGACATCACATTCGACGTCGAAAAAAAGAGCTTGCGCCGCCGCCGATTGCGCCGCATCGGCGCAGTGATCCTCGATGACGCTCTCCTGTCTGCGCCGAGTGGTGAAGCCGCAGATAATGGATTGATTGCCGCCATTCGCCAATATGGCCTGAGCATTTTGGATTGGGCAGACGGAGCAGGGACGCTACGCAAACGGCTCGGGTGGCTCTATCAGGGCCTTGGCGAGCCTTGGCCACCCATGAGCGATGAAGCGTTACTTGAAGGGCTTGAAATGTGGTTGCTGCCCTATCTCAATGGCAAGCCGCAGATCGCATCCATCACCAATGAAATCCTATGCAACGGTTTGCGTGTGCTGATACCGCATGAATTAACACGCAAACTCAATGAACTTGCGCCAACCCACTTTGAAGCACCGACTGGCAATAATCACCCAATCCGCTACGACGGTGAAGAGCCGGTTCTGGCTATTCGTGTGCAAGAATTGTTTGGCCTGAAAACGCATCCCTCGATTGCCGGTGGCCGCATTCCATTGCTGCTAGAATTATTATCGCCTGCGCATCGCCCTGTACAATTAACGCGAGACTTGCCGGGTTTTTGGCAAGGCTCATGGGCCGATGTGCGCTCAGATTTGCGTGGCCGCTACCCGCGCCATTTTTGGCCAGAAGATCCAGCAAACGCCGCGCCAACTGCAAGGGCAAAACCGCGCGGCACTTGATATCGCTGCGTTTCGATTTGCAAACTCGTTACGAGTGAGTAGAACAGCTTATGCTTCTTGAAACGCAAATTTCAGATCGATTTGAATCGCGGCGCTTGCGCCTAATGACGCTAACGCGCTTGCGCTGGTTAGCGATTATTGGTCAGTCGCTCGCCGTTCTTATTGTGGCCTATGGCCTCAAGTTTCCGATGCCGGTAGCACTATGTTTTGCACTGATCGCGCTATCGGCATGGCTCAATCTTTTCCTGTCGTTTCGCTTTCCCGCACCAACGCGTTTGCAGCCCTATGCAGGCTTTGTGATTTTGGCATTTGACGTGTTGCAGTTATTTGGGTTGCTGTATTTGACTGGCGGCATTTCAAATCCCTTTGCGATGCTGATGATTGTGCCAGCGGTAGTTTCTGCATCATCATTGCCGTGGCGATTGACGTTGGTCCTGTCGTGGCTGGTGGTACTGTGCGTTTCGATTTTAGGTGTGTTTCATATGCCACTGCCGTGGACGGCAGGCACATCTTTGGACATCCCGCCGGTCTTAAAGGCAGGATTTTATACCGCAATGCTGGCCAGTCTTGCTTTTACAGTTGTATATGCGCGCCGCGTTGCCGATGAAGCGAGGCAGCTTTCCGACGCATTGGCAGCGACGGAATTGGTATTGCAGCGCGAACAACATTTGTCTGCTTTGGATGGTTTGGCTGCAGCGGCAGCGCACGAGCTCGGGACGCCTCTGGCAACAATTGCGTTGGTGGCGCGGGAGTTGCAGCTCGCTTTGGTCAAAAATTCCGCCCAAAAGGACGATGTCGAGCTTATTGTTTCGCAGACCAAACGGTGCCGCGAAATCTTGCAGCGCCTAACGTCACTATCCGCGGAGGGCGAAGCGCACATGGCGCAGCTACCACTCACTTCGTTGGTGGAGGAAGTGGTCGCGCCGCATCGTGATTTTGGCATCGCCATCCAAACCATTGCAGGCAAATGCGAAGGCGTTGAGCCGGTTGGCAAACGCAATCCGGGCATCATTCACGGGCTTGGAAACCTGATCGAAAACGCGGTCGATTTTGCAAAGTCAGAAGTGCAAATTCATTGGTGGTGGGACGCAAAGTTTGTTGGCGTGAACATTATTGATGACGGGTCAGGCTTCACATCGGATGCGCTTGATCACATTGGTGAGCCTTATCGCAGCAGCCGCACCGCCGACAATCGCGATAGTGGTGGGGGCCTGGGGCTTGGGCTTTTCATAGCAAAAACATTGCTTGAACGATCCGGCGCGGCTTTGGCATTTAGCAATCGTGTTGATAAAACCAATGGCGCGGTAATCAAAATAAAATGGCCAAGGTCGGCAATGGACGCAATGGAAACCAAAGGGCTAGAGCCAAGGCTTTGACAAATGCCTACTACCGCGCCATTTGATGCAGGGAATGATTGAAAGGTTAACTCGATGAGTGAATTTGGCACGCCAGAACTATCGCGCATAGGTGCAGATCGCAGCTTGCTTTTGGTTGACGACGACAAGGCCTTTCTCACACGGCTCGCCCGCGCCATGGAATCGCGCGGCTTTGAAGTGCGTACTGCCGACAGCGTGGCTACAGGTTTAGAAGCCGTCACTGAGGCAGCCCCTGCCTTTGCCGTTGTTGATTTGCGGTTAGGCGATGGCAACGGCATCACCGTCATCGAAGCCATTCGCGCCAAAAAAGCGGAAGCGCGCGTGATCGTACTGACAGGCTATGGCAACATCGCCACAGCTGTGACCGCGGTGAAACTTGGCGCTGTTGATTATCTAGCCAAACCCGCGGACGCCGATGATGTGTTCAAAGCTTTGACGCGCCAAGGCGATGAGAAAATGGAATTGCCAGAAAACCCGATGTCGGCAGATCGTGTGCGCTGGGAACATATTCAACGCGTTTATGAAATGTGCGAGCGCAATGTGTCAGAGACAGCGCGGCGATTGAATATGCACAGGCGCACCTTGCAGCGCATATTGGCCAAGCGCGCCCCGAAGTAAGCGCCTGCCCGAAAATCCACACTGCAGGCCAATTCATGCAATTTTCTGCGCTTCCGGTTTTCGAAAATCACCTGAATAGATTCAGCAGCGCGAATTTTTGGGCAACCGCCTAAAAATCTCATTCTAATCAATCATTACAAAGATTTAATCTTGCCGGCCTTGTATGAACACTCTTACGATATATCTTAAGCAGTATCGTAACAGCAGAAAAGGAAATCAAATGACTTACGAAGCACATGCCACTGCCGACGGTACAAGCGGCAGCGATCACAAATTCAATCGTCACAACGGCGACGCATTCGGCTGGGCCAAACGCCCCGGCTTTAACCCGATGAAGGCAGTTGCCGTCGTTGCAGGACTGGCTATTTTCCCACCGGTCGGATTGGCCGCGCTGGTCTATTTCATCTGGAATGAGCGCCGTTTTCATCGTCATGGCTCAGAATCTGAAAAACACGGCGCAATGGGTCGCGGTAGTTGCGGACATCGACGCGGCAATAGGCATGGATTGGGTCGCACAGGAAATACCGCCTTTGACGAACATCGCGCCAAAGTGATGCAAGACCTCGAAGACGAGCGCAGCGCGTTCGAACAGCACCGCGCCGACCAGCGTCGCAAACGTGATGAGGAGGCTTATGAGGCTTTCAAAGCCAAACAAGCCAACAAGGATGGCGCAGAGTCATAAAAAGCAGGCATAACATCTAAACATTTACCCTGTGCTTGGAATCAAGCACAGGGTATTATGCGTTCTGATGGGGTGAAGTGTATGAAACACGACGACGATAAGGGCTGCGGCCCAAAATGGAGCTGGGCGCGCAAAGGCGCGGGCTGGGGCGGACCGCCTTTTATGCGCGGCGGTCCCTTTGGTATTGGTGGCTCAAAACCGGGGCGCATGTTTGGTCCGGGCGACTTGCGTTTGCTCTTGTTGGCACTCATCGCTGATAAACCAAGCCACGGCTATGATCTTATCCGCACCATTGAGGACAAATTCGGCGGTACTTATGCGCCAAGCCCCGGTGCAATCTATCCCACTTTGACATTGCTGGAGGAACAAGAGCTAGTGGAAAGCGAAGCGGCAAGCGGGGCTAAAAAATCCTATGCAGCAACGCTTGTTGGCCGCCAATATCTGGCTGAGAATTCCGACCAAGTCAAAGCCCTGATGACCCGCATCGACATTATGGCGGGCGTAAAAGGCAAAGAAGCCTTGCCTGACAGCATCATGCACGCTGTGATGACATTGCGCCATGCGATCCTATCGAAGTCACATGGATGGAATGAGGCGGAGGTGAAGCGCATTCTGAGCATATTGGAGCAGGCGGCACGCGAAATTCTTGGAGCGACAAAAAAGTAGATCGGTGTTGACTTATTCATCCGGCAGGCTGGCGACATCAATGCCCGCGCGCTCGGCCGCCAAGAGCCGGTGTGCACCGGAACGCGCAAAGCGCAGCAACAATGCCTTTCGACTGGCGGAAGCAAGTGGGTGGATTGGCGCTTCCCGTAAAATTTCGCCTCCATAACTGTCTGAGACGATGAATCCGCAATCCTGTGGAAATATCTCCATCGGCACATCAGGCAGGGTGGCGAAAAACAAGCGATCACAAAACGCGCGATACTCCGGCCATTTGCGATCAACTTTCAAATCCTCAATCGAGGACTTAATCTCGACAATCCAGAACTCGCCTTTCGACGTCAGCGCAATTAAATCAGCGCGGCGGCCAGTGACCAAAGTCACTTCTGGCAACATGGTATGGCCCATGTCGAGGAGCAGGCGTTGGACGCCATGGCGCACACTAAGCGCCCGCTGCGACTGGCGTCCATCTTCGAGCGGGTTTATTTTTCCAAATTCCAGAATTGGCATTCGGTTCTTTTGCCAGATTCGCAGCCAAAACAAAACCGCCGAAGTTTCCCTCGGCGGTTCAAGATCATATTAGATCAAACAGATCAATAAGGGCACTTGTTGTCAGACATAAAGTCATGAACCGTGACGGTGCCAGCAATGATGTCAGCTTTGGCTTTTTCAACTGCAGCAGTCATTTCTGGTGTAACGAGTGCCTTGTTGTTGTCGTCCATTGCATAATCAACGCCGCCTTCTTTAAGGCCGAGAA
>JBGTAU010000400.1:0-1985 GCA_041749675.1 Rhizobiaceae bacterium
AGCAACCGAGGCCAATGGACCCACATTGGTAGAAAGTAGACTGGATGTGATCGCCAATATTGCGATGCTCAGAGATACGGAACCATGAAAGGCGGTGTAAACGGGACGTTTTAGGTCGGCTTCGATTGCGCCGCCTGCTACGCCGAACAACGGTGCAATGATGAAAAACAACAGCGTAGAGCTACCCGTGAGCATGAGATATGCCAATATCAATTGAGTTGGCAGCAATGTCAGCAACAATGCCCTATGAGAGAAATATCTTGCCAATATACCACTCAGACTCATGGCTGCGACTGTTGCGGCCGTCATGATGGTGATGCCGAGGCCGTAACTGGCATTATTGAGACTGGATTGAGCTATAATTTGCGGCACGGATCCAGCAAAGGCCCCTACAACAGCGCCGAAGGCAGCAAAAACGGCCATAATGGCCATGCGAGGCGTGGGGCGTAGAACTGTTGATTTTGACATTTTGAGACTTCTAGCTTTTCACTGAAAGGGCGAGTTTTGCCGCTGCCAAGTCTTCAAGCGCGTGGCCCACGCCTTTGAAAAGCGTGATGTCGTCGTTTGAGCGTGAAAACGTAAACTGCGCTTTGCATAAATCGTAAAGCGTTCCTTTTATCGCGGCCTTGGAAAGAGCGCCACTTTCCAGTGGTTTGATCAAGTCACCGGTTTCATGAAGTGCAGCATCGGTGTCAATGTAGACGCACGATCTGCGGATAGCCTCGTCATCCGCTTCACGCATATGGGGCGCATAAGAGCCGATTAAATCCAAATGTTGACCAGATTGCAGCCACGCACCTTGAATGACAGGGTCTGTGGCCAGTGTTGCGCAGCTTATGATATCGGACTTGGCGACCGCGGATTGCAAGTCGCTTACAGCGCCAGCGTTAAAACCTTGCGTGGTTAAATTTGCGGCCAGCGCCTGCGCCGTTGATGCTGTTCGGCTCCAGACCAGCACTTTGTCGATATTGCGAATGGCCTTAAACGCGTGCGGCAACTCCTTTGCCACCCGCCCAGAGCCAACAATCAGCAGCGTTTTCGCATCTTTGCGCGCAAGCTTATCAGCGGCGAGCGCCGACACCGCGGCGGTGCGCATGGCTGTCAATGTTGCGCCATCCAATATAGCTTTGTGTTCGCCGGTTAATTCATCGAATACCAGATAGCTTGCCATGATTGCGGGCAATTCCCTCGCGTTATTGCCGGGAACAACATTGACAATCTTGACCCCGCCAACACCAAACCCTTCCGCCCATGCGGGCATCAGAAGTAAAACGCTATCAGGCTCACCATTTTTCTTGATCGTGTGATGATGGCGTTGTGGTGCCATGGCACCGTGCGCAAATACATCTGCAATGGACTGGATTAGGGCGGGATAGTTGAGGGCGGATGCGGTTTCAGATGGGGAAAAAATACGCACTATTGGCTGCTTTCGATTGGCTATTCGCGGGAATTGCGTTCAAGCTGTAGTTGGGTTTGTTTTTTGGCGGCAACACGATAACCTTTGTTTCCAAACAGTCCTGTTGCATTTTTGGAGGTTCTCGTGCGTCGCATTTTTCGTTGGTTGATCGCCTTAGTGTTGATCATTACTTTGGTTGGCGGGGCATTGGCATCGAGAAAAACTGGTGCGCCTTTACAATGTGAATACGCTTTTTGACGAAGAGAAAATAGTCAATAATTTCGGGTCCATGAAGGATTTGTTTTACTGGGCAGAGGTGAAGCGTTCCGGCGATATTCTGCCCCTGCTTGATGACAAGCTCGACCTTCCGCCGAACTACAAACACAATGGCGCATCAAAATTCGTTCGTTCTTGGCTTGATGAGACTAAGACAACCTCTCTGTTGGTACTGCGTGAGGGTCGTATTGCGCATGAGGAATATTTGCTTGGCACAAAGGCGGAGGACAAGCGCATTTCTTGGTCTATGGCCAAGTCGTTTTTGTCTGCAAAGGTAGGTGTCGCGGTTGCCGATGGGCAAATAAAAAGTCTA
>JBGTAU010000401.1:0-6163 GCA_041749675.1 Rhizobiaceae bacterium
TTACCATTAACGGCCTCATGCGCTTTCAAGAACGCCACCGCAGCAACAGCATTGGCGCTCGTTTGCGCCCCGTCCAATTTACCGATCATATCGCGCGCGGCATCTTCGTCCGTTGGTGTGCCTCCTACCGGCGACAGAAAATCCACCGCCAGCGCCGCAAATCCTTCGAGTGCAAACCGCCGCGCCACATCTTTGATATGCGCATTCAACCCGCGATTTTCGTGGATCACAATAACGCCCGGCAGCTTGCCCGCACGATCATTCGGCAACGCCAAATATCCGCGCATTTCCCCGCCCACAATCGGCCACGGCACTTCGGTCCCGCGCACCCGCGCATCACCCTCTTCAACCATCGCCGCGTGCGCAGAGTTTGCACCCAGCATCGGCGCAATTACAGCTGCCGCCGCGCCAGAACCTGTCAGCTTCGTCAATTTCTCCATAAACCCGCGCCGGTCGAGCGTCAGGTGCGTATAGTCATCATAGGCTTTGATCATGTCTTGGGTGATGGTTGGCTCTTTGGATTTGCTTGTCATGTCAATACTCCTCATCTTCCGTTTCATGTTTCTAAATATTGAACTGGACGGTGCGGCAATGCGCGTGTGCCATCCAGTTAAGCCCGCGAGATCATTCAGCTGCCAGTGGCCTTGATGCCGCCTCCATCTCGATGTGCAATCGCTTCACCTCATCGCCGTGCGGCTTGGAGAACCGTGCAAGTAACAAATAGGCGACCGGGGTGATGTAAAGCGTGACCAATGTGGCAAGCCCGAGCCCACCGACAATCACCCAACCCAGTGCAATGCGGGCCTCCGCGCCGGCCCCGTGGGCAAACACCAGCGGCAAACCGCCCAATGCAGTCGAAATCATGGTCATCATCACAGGACGCAAGCGAATGGACGATGCGTCCACGATCGCCTCGCGCACGCTGGCATCCTTATCGCGCAATTGATTGGCAAACTCGACAATCAAAATGCCGTTTTTCGCCATTATCCCCACCAGCATCACCAATCCGATCTGGCTGTAAATATTGAGCGTGCTGCCAGTTATAAACATCGCAAAAACGGCGCAGGCAAGCCCGAGGGGCACAGTTGCCATGATGATGATCGCACTGATAAAGCTTTCAAATTGCGCGGCAAGAACCAGCAAAATGATGATCAGTGCAAAGCCGAATGTTGTCGCCATCCCGCCGGAATTTTCCTGCAGGATCTTCGCCTCCGCCAATGGTATAATGCGCGAACCCTGCGGCAACAAAGGCTTAGCCAACTCCGTTACACGGGTCAGCGCATCGCCGAGCGACAAACCGGGTTTTAAGTTGGCAGACAGCGAAACCGCACGCAATTGCTCTTCGCGAGAAAGTGACGGCGCGACTGCCTTTTCCTCAAGCTTTGCAATCGTGGCCATCGGCACGCTGCGACCATCTTTAGTGCGCAGAAATATATTCTCCAGATCCATCGGGTCATTGACCGGATTGGACGTTGATAAAATCGTCACCGGAACCGCAACACCTTCGACAAAAACCTCTCCAATCGAGCGCCCGTCGAGCATTGCTTGCAAGGCCGTCGAAAGCCCGGTAATGTCAATCCCAAGGTCCGCCGCGCGTTCGCGGTCGACGGCTATAGTCAGCTGCGCCTGCGTCGCCTCAGTGTTTAACCGCACACTCTCAAATTCACCACTATCATTGATGGCATTGACCAGTTGCTGAGCACCGGCCGACAACGCCTCATAATCATTGCCAACAAGCGCAACCTGTAGCCCGCTGCCACCACCGCGAATACCAAGGCTGTTGGGCTGTATGGCAAAGCCTTGGACCGTTGGCACAGATTGCGCGATGCGGTTTACGTCTGTCACAATTTCATTTTGTGTGCGCGCACGTTCATCCCATTTGGCGAGCGTCAGCACCATAAAGCCTGAATTTTTCGAGCTCCCCTGCCCGGTGATAGAAAATAGATTCGCAACCTCGCCGCTGTCCACCAGCGGCTTTAACCGGTCTTCAAGAACGCGCATCTGCTCGCGCGTATAGTCAAGACTGGCGCCCTGCGGTGTAGAGACACGCATCATGACCACCGAGCGATCTTCACGCGGGGTCAGTTCACGTGTAATTTGCGTAAACAAGCCATAGGCCATAACAGTCAATACCGTGCCAACCGCCAGCACAATCATTGGCGCGTTGAGCGCCCAAACCAGCGTGCGGGCATAAAGCCGAGCCAAAAGAGCGCCAATGCCTTTTTCTGATGGCTGTTGAGTCGCCCGTCCATCACCGGTGAGCATGCGCGACGCCAGCATCGGGCAAAGCGTCAGCGAAACAACGGAAGACAGTGCCACCGAAAATGCCAGCACAAAACCGAATTCACGAAACAGCCGCCCTGTTTGTCCGGGCAGAAACGAGAGCGGAATAAACACCGCCGCCAGCGTTGCCGTGGTGGCCACAACAGCAAAGAACACTTCCTTGGTGCCGATCACGGCCGCAGCGCGCGCACCCATACCTTGAGAGCGGCGCCGGACAATATTTTCCAGCACCACAATGGCATCATCCACCACCATCCCTGTGGCCAAAACAACGGCGAGCAGCGTCAAAATATTGATTGAAAATCCAGCAAGATAAATGGCTGCAAGTGTACCAATCAGTGCCACCGGCATAGTGACCGTCGGAATAAAAGTCGCACGCCAGTCGCGCAAGAAAACATAGATCACCGCAACGACAATCAGCACTGCCAGCAGCAATGCGTTGACCACCTCATCAATCGCGCCCTCGATGAACACCGCATCATCGCTTGTGACTTTGATAATCGTGCCTTCAGGCAATGTTTTTTGAATATCCCCAACTGCGGCATGAACCCCTTGCGAAATTGCCAGCGTGTTAGATTGGGCCTGCCGGATGACACCCATGCCGACACCAGATTTGCCGTTGGCACGCAGCGCAGTCGTGCCATCCATCGGTCCCACAGTCACGGTTGCCACATCGCTGAGGCGCACTCGGTCTTGAATTTGAAGGTTCAGAAAATCTTCGACCGTTGTGATGTCCGCCGTCGCTCGCACAACAATCGCTTGCGTCTGGCTGGTAAGCGATCCTGCTGGCACATCAAATGTCATCGTCGACAGTGCGTTTGCAAGCGAGGCGATGGTCAGCCCGCGGCTGGCCAGCTTGCCTTGGTCCACATCTATTCGAAACACCTTTTGCTGCATGCCATAGGTTTCGACATCTGCAACGCCTTCCACTGCGGCAATGCGGTCGGCGACTTCGTCCTCGACCAAACGCGTCAACTCCTGCGCTGATAGCGTCGAAGATGTCATCGCCATGCGCATGATCGCCTGCCCGTCAGAATCAGCTTTAACAACACGCGGATCACCGGCGTCATCCGGCAATTGATTGGTTACGCGGCTCACTGCATCGCGAACATCACTCGAGGCCGTTTCGATATCGGTCGAAGGTGTGAATTCCAGTGTTACCCGGCTCGAACCGAATGACGATTGCGATGCCAGCGCTTTGAGGCCGGACACGCGCGCGACCGTACCTTCAATCACCTCGGTAATTTCGCGGTCTACTGTCTCAGGCGCGGCACCGGCAAAATCTGTGCGCACCGTGATGACCGGCTGGTCCACCTGTGGCAATTCCCGCACTTCTACGCCGTAGAACGCAGCAAGTCCGGCCACCACAATCAGCAGATTGAAAACCAGCGCCAAGATCGGACGGCGCACAAATATCGCGGTGAACCCGCCTTCATCCGCACCGTTACCCCGCGCTGGCTCGCTCATGACGTGCCTCCCACGGTTTCACGCCCCGTGGAAACTTCAGCGCCGGGCCGCACGCGTTGCACGCCCTCACTAACCACCCCTTCACCTTCAGCAAGTTCAGCTTCCACCAGCACACTCTCCGGATTGCGTTGGATGATGCGCACTGGAACGCGTTCGGCCTTGCCCTCTTTGACGCGCCATACGTAAGAACCTTTAGAATCCCACTGGATCGAAAGCGGCGTGACGGCTGCATAAGTTTCGCCTGTAAACTTCATCGCCACAGAAAATGACATGCCCGCGCGCAGCTGATCCTTCTCATTGGGAATGCGCGCGCGCACGCGAATGGTCCGGCTTGCCGCATCAATGCGATTGTCTATAGCCGCGACCGAACCGGTAAACACTTCGCCCGGTCGGGCAATCGCAGACGCTTCAACAGTGGCGCCAACTGTAATGGCACTGGCAAAACGTTCGGGGACCCAAAAGTCCACCAAAATTTCCGCACGATCGTCAATACTCACGATGGGCGTTTGGGTCGTGGCATTGTCGCCCACATTAACAGAGACAATGCCAGCGATGCCCGAAATAGGTGCGCTAACCACGCGCCGCGACAGGTTGAGTTGTGCAGTTTCCAAAGCCAGCTTCGCGCCATCGACCGCTTGCTGAACCTCTTCCACCTCCACCCTCGTGACCGATGTGCGCAAGCCTTTGTAGCGGTCAAGTTTATCCTCAGCACTGGCCAGCGCCAATTTGGCGGAATTCACTGCAATCTTTTCGCTCGCATCATCAAGCCGCGCCAGCACATCACCCGCCTTGATAATCTCTCCCGATTTCACATCGACAGAGGCAATCGTCCCGGAAACTTGCGGCATAACTGTCACGGACGTGATCGCCTCCGCATCCCCAATGGCCTGCAGCCGGTCATTCACAATACCGCTCAAAACAGGAGCGACTGTCACAACAATCGGGCCGCCGCGTCGGTTGCCACCGCCTTGCCCACCGGCAGGCTTTGCAGCGGCTGCTGGATCCGGCGTTTTTGCAAACGCAGCGATCCAAGTTTGCGGCACACCCGCACTGGCCAGTGCCGCATCAGCACCTGGAACAAACCGCGCAGCTCCCGCCGCGCCGAACGCCAATATTCCAACGCCAACAAGTAACTGTGACCACAAGCGCATGCATAACTCCGTTTTGACCTTGTCAGCCTTACACGCATTTTAATGCAGATACTTATGGCCAAACAGTGGATTACAGAAATTTAATATGGTGCAATGCACACAATTACATAGCTAAAACCGCCAATTGCAAAAAATGATTTACAACGATTGCAATGATAAAACTGCATAGCGCGGTCGCAAATGATTTGAGATAGGAAAAACCGACAGCGCGTCGAAAGAATGCGGTTTCAACAATAAGCACCCAGAGTATGATCCCGACAATCGCCAACCACATGCCCATTGAACCATCTCGTCCAACCATCACCAACGCTGGCGAGACGATAAGTGAAAAAGGCGCATAAATGTAGGCTTGTTGATTAAACGGTTTTTTCAAGGACTGACGCGTGACCTCGCCCGGAGTGAAAAGATCGTACATGATGGCGGCTGCCATAGGAAAAATGCCAAACGACATGAACCGGAACACGATGAGTTGCGGCCAGGAATCTCTCAAGGTTTGCGGTAGCAACTGTGTTTCGTCGGTGTGCAGTGGAACTGCCGTGGCACCAATCAAAATAGAGATAAACAATAACAGGGCGGGCCGCATGGCACCGGAAAATTGCGTTTCCGGAGGTTCAAGTGTTTGCTGACCCGCATAATCCATCATTTTGAACGGCCTAAACAACACCTTGAGCAACGTGGCCGGGTAAAAATACAGCCATGATGCCGTTTCATACACCATCTGCTCTGCGGCACGCGCAAAATTGAAAAAGTCCATCAGAAACTTCCCTTTGGTCTGGCGCGAAGGAACCGATCGGACGCGCATATCGAAACGGGTGTGAAGCTAGAATTATGCAGTGTCAAAACCTTTTTGCTCCTTTCCTTTGAGCCTTTGATGCATCGTCCACCCCTCTTTTCCCTTGAACCGCCGATCCAGCCCTGACTTTTCGTTTCCTGTCCGTTCACATTTTTTTGCCTTTTGCCCCGAATCGCACCACATACGCCAAATGTCTGATCCATTCGATGACATCCCGTTCTTCGATGAAGCTCCGAAAGCGCCCGCCGCTTCCGGGGGCATTGCCGCACGCGCGCTTGCTGCCCGCCACGGCGCGCCCACCAACAGCCCCTATCTTGAAGGCCTAAACCCCGAGCACCTGCGCGCTGTCGAAACCACCGATGGTCCGGTCCTCGTGCTTGCTGGCGCTGGCACTGGCAAAACCCGCGTGCTCACCACCCGCATCGCGCACATACTTGCCACTGGCAAGGCCTACCCGTCCCAAATCCTC
>JBGTAU010000402.1:0-6366 GCA_041749675.1 Rhizobiaceae bacterium
CATCGTATCCCAAGGCGTCCAGCAACTTTGCCTTCAGTGGCGCAGGCGTGAGCCTGAAAACCGGTTGATCAGGTTGAAAAACGGAACGAGGATGCGGTTCGAATGTGAGCACCATAGCGGGGCGATGGGCGGACTGCGCGATTTCTAAAGCACGGTCTAGCACAGTGCGGTGCCCGCGATGCACACCATCAAAATTGCCAATTGCAACCACTCCGCCTTTGAGCGAGGGCGGCAATTGTGTAAGATCGTCGATACGCAGTATCTTGGTCATAATCAGCTAAGATAGGGCATTGTGGCCACGGGCGAAACACCGTGTATGTCTACCCATTGGCGAAGTCTAGCAATGTCAGGTTTGCCGTGGCTGCCATACTCATTGGCGTGGATGCCGGATGAAATGTACAAGAGATCAAAGCCATTGTTCATGGCGCCTTTGACATCTGTCAAAAGCCCATCACCGATTGCCAATACTTTGGAACGTTCAATGGATTTGCCGACAATTGTGGCGGCTTCCTTTAATGCCAACTCATAAATTGGTGTATGAGGCTTGCCCGCCACCAAAGTGCGCCCGCCGAGCAGGCCATATTCTTTGGCAAGAGCACCCGCGCAATAAATGATGCGCTCGCCGCGCTCGACAATGATATCGGGATTGGCGCAAATGAAGGGGATATTGCGCGAGCGCAGACGTTGCAACAGTTCCGCGTAATCTTCGGGTTTTTCGACCTCATCGTCAAACAGCCCAGTGCACACGACCACTTGCGCCTCGCGTACTTCAACGAGTTCGGCGTGGGTTCCATCATAAATCGAGAAATCGCGATCTGATCCGATGTGGAACACCTTCGAAGGCGCTTCCGCAATGAGGTCTCGCGTGGCGTCGCCAGAAGTGACCACTTCATCGTAGCAATCGCTTGGTACGGCCAGGGCGCTCATCTGTATTTTAACGCCATCGCGCGGGCGTGGTGAATTGGTGACCAGCACAACAATTTTGCCTTGGTCTCGCGCGCGCTTCAGCGCCGCACCAGCGGCCGGGAAAGCCCATTCACCATTGTGTATGACACCCCAAACATCACACAAAATGACATCATAAGCGGCCAAAATTTCATCCAACTGGGAAATATTTTTCATGCGATCTCGTTCTGCTGCTTTTGAGTCCGCTTGGATTAGCCGATGTGACTTGAACTGTCATTAGCTTTTCTCGTCGCACAAACAGCGCGATAAAAGTTGCGCAAACAGCAAAAAGCGCGACACCTTTGAAAAGGTGCCGCGCCTATTATTTAGGATTCAAAGCTTATTGCGTAAAGCGCAGGTTAGACAATTCGTCTGCAATTTCTTTGAACGTTGCTTCCAAATTGTCAGACGTCGCGTTCCAGAAAAGCTTCTTTTTTGAGCCGTCGGGATTTCGCTTTGTCTTACTCTCACCGGCGCATGTGGTCATGTTCGTGATTGCTTTTACAATCGCTGGGCGCTCACTCGCGTTATAGTTGGCTGGGTCCATATCGAGGGCTACCATCATTAAAATGATTTCCTCATCTTTAATATTTTCGCAAATGGCCTTCATCTTATCGTCCATCGCCAACTGAAAGTTGGTGTCGTTATGCCCCGTTGCGCTGGCAGTTGTGCCCGCAAACATGCGTGCAACATTTGTGCCATTACTGGCAGAAGCGGTGCCGCCGGGGCCACCGTTGCCGGCATAGCCTGTGCGGCCAAACGCTGAATGCAGGGTTTCGTTACCGGCCATATCGCCGCCGTTGCCTGAATTATAGCCAGCGTATGTATTGGCACCGTCAGTCAAGACGATCACCACTTTATCGATGTCTTTACGAGATTCGGAAACGCCTTGCGAAAAGGGCTCTTTCGAAGAAATCGTGCGCCAACCCCAAGCAATACCTTCAGGAATGTTGGTGTTTCTGGTGGCAGACATGTTATCAATTGCGGTATGCAAAGTAGATTCGGTGCCAGTCAATGGCGTTATTGCCGTTGTTAGGCAGCCATCATTGGGGCCTGGTTCATTGTTATTGATAAAAAACGAACTTTGCGCTGTACGATTATATTTATTAGCGCCCCCTGAACCAGAAGTATAAGGCTTGTTGGCGAAATACTTTGCAACATCCACTTCACGTGGTCTGGCAGTGTTAGATTGCCAAGTGGTGTTGTTCGGGTTAGTTTGATCTGAATCCATTTGACCAGTGTCGTTCCACGACCATGTTCCCGTTGTTCTAAAGGTTTCATCAGTTTCATAATCTGGCCACCAGTTATTGCGGCCTGAAACGACTGAAGACGAACTATATTGTGAAACATTCAGCTCATCTGGCACAAATAAAGGTACAAATGCACCAGAGCCAACTGCATCAGCGTCAGTTACATCCATTCCGTTCGGGCGTGCTTCAACACATCCGGTCCAACGATATTTCTTAGTGAGGTTCGACACGCTCGAGCTGAGTGCGGTGGCTGCTGCAGAGCTGTTAATATCAACGGTAGTTGTGCCATTACGTTGAAAAACCCGACAACTTGAATTATCGGTTCCCGCTTGCGAAGCGCCAGCGGCCCAAACCTCACATTTGGTATTGTCTATGGTTCCACCGGTTCTGACTTGAAGCGCGTTCAAAATCGAAAACCGTGTCAAAGGATTCCCATTGGCGTCCAACTTTGCGCCATCGGGAGCAACCGAATCAAATCCTGTCGGGTTGGGCGGCGAACCATTTGGAAGCAATGAGGTTGGCGTGCCCCAATTGAGGTGCTCATGATGTATCGGCGATACACCACGATTATCCATCCAGCTCGCATTGGCGTTTTGTGCACCAACGTTTACCGATGCAGAAAAAGGTACAACGGAGAATTTCACTGGATCATTGGTTTGCTGAATTTTCGCGCCCAAAACGATCATGTCCGTGACAAGTTTCTTTGCGGCCGCTTTCATCAAAGTGATGCGGCGTTTAGAATTGTCACCTGTGTTATTGCCATACTTGTCCCACGCCATCGAACCTGAATTGTCGAACACCAAAGCAATTTCGGCGACGTTCTTCATTTTCATTGTGGCTTCGTTGATCACCACCACATAGTCATTTGCGTTGCCGCCCGCGAGGAAAGCCATCGTTGGCGCAAATATCGGCTTGTATTTCAACTCGCCCTTACAGTCTAGCGTTTTGGCCGTATTACCAGCATCGTCCGGTAACGTAAATGTTGCCGTGGCAGTTGTTGTGTAATCAGCATCGATGTTTGTTTCGAAAAATTTCCTGCCCGCAGCCTTTACCTCTTCGGAGGACTTGCCATCCATATATTCGCGCGCAACCACACTGCACATCGAATCGACCGCATCTGACAGATTGTAGTTCAGTCGTGACAGATTGGAGTAGTCAACAGCAACTGCAACAGATCCAAAAATTGGCAATGCTGCCAATGCTAAAATAGCGGCATAGTTACCATCTTCGTTGCCAATAAAATCTTTGATCACGCCCATAATTCGCCCTAACTTTTTCACGCGAGTTCAACCGGAGTCGCGTTTCAGTAGCTAGAAACTAACAGAAGAACATTACTGAACGGAAAATTGGTTAGGTTGAATTTTAGTTAATGGGCTACAGTGTTTTTGAGCATAAATTGCCTGCTCAAACGGCTATCAAATGGGCGAAAATCAATCACTGTTCTATTACCCATTGATCAGGTGCAGACGCATCAGCAGGGAACAATTTAGCGAGCGGCCCGGAAATGGGCGCATAATGAATTTTAACACGAAGCCTCATGATACCGAAGCCATTGCCATTAGCACTTTGCTCTTGGATAAAATCAGCAGTTACGTCTCTGGCGTTTACAGACGTCAAATTCGCGAGAAGGTAGTCCTTGGCGCGTTGGTCCATTTGTTCGTCCGACATCCCCCCTCGTAAAAAGTCTCCAGACAATCCAAGCAAAGCGGAATCAACCGCCTCCGACACGTCACCTCGTAAAATGTCAAAACGTGCGCAGTCTATTCCAAGTAAAAGACCAGCCAAAACCGGCAATGCGCACAAGGCAGCCACAATCGAGAAATTTCCACCCCTATGTGTACTGAACTGATGGATCGTATCCGAATTCATAAGGGATTCCTGTTTTACAAAATACATATAAAGTTGTCGCATTGGATATAGTACAACCAGATTAACATATGGTGTTCAGCATCGCGCTTACTTCACAATTCTCAAGTTGATGGCGATACAGCCGACAAGGCAGAGAAATTGTACTCAACCGTTGACAAGATAGCCCTTGCTCACTATCTGCAAGGCGCTAGCACTCACAATAGCCGAGTGCTAACAGTTCGCCGGATGTCCGGCTTTCCAATTTTATTATTCAAGGGTTTACAACAATGGCCAAATTGAAATTCCGCCCGCTGCATGACCGCGTTGTCGTGCGCCGTGTTGAGTCCGAGGCAAAATCTGCCGGCGGCATCATCATTCCAGACACAGCAAAAGAAAAGCCACAAGAAGGCGAAATCTTGGCAGTTGGTTCCGGCGCTCGCGATGAGGCTGGCAAGCTGGTTGCGCTCGAAGTTAAGGCTGGTGATCGCGTGCTGTTCGGCAAGTGGTCCGGCACTGAAGTTAAGCTCAACGGCGAAGACCTTCTGATCATGAAGGAATCCGACATTATGGGTATCCTCGGTTAACCTCCGAAGATTTCCCCGTCTATTCATTACTAAATTCAAACGGAGACCATTCAAATGGCTGCCAAAGAAGTAAAATTCGGTCGTGATGCTCGTGAGCGTATGCTGCGCGGCGTCGACATTCTTGCCAATGCTGTGAAGGTAACACTCGGCCCGAAAGGCCGTAATGTTGTTATCGACAAGTCATTCGGCGCACCACGCATCACCAAAGACGGTGTGACTGTTGCAAAAGAAATCGAACTTGAAGACAAGTTTGAAAACATGGGCGCACAGATGTTGCGCGAAGTTGCATCCAAGACCAACGATATCGCTGGTGATGGTACAACAACGGCAACTGTTTTGGCGCAGTCCATCGTTCAAGAAGGCGCAAAAGCTGTTGCTGCTGGCATGAACCCAATGGATTTGAAGCGCGGCATCGATTTAGCCGTTGCTGAAGTTGTTGCAGACCTCATCAAGAAAGCCAAGAAGATCAAGACTTCGGAAGAAGTTGCGCAAGTCGGCACCATCTCCGCCAATGGCGAAAAAGCTATCGGCGAAATGATTGCTCAGGCGATGCAAAAAGTTGGCAACGAAGGCGTCATCACTGTTGAAGAAGCCAAAACCGCTGAAACCGAACTCGAAGTCGTTGAAGGCATGCAGTTTGATCGTGGCTATTTGTCACCATATTTCGTAACCAATGCTGACAAGATGGTTGCAGACCTCGAAGATGCTTACATTCTTCTGCACGAAAAGAAGTTGTCGAACCTTCAGGCCATGTTGCCAATCCTCGAAGCTGTTGTTCAGACCTCTAAGCCACTCGTCATCATTTCTGAAGACGTAGAAGGTGAAGCTTTGGCAACGCTGGTTGTCAACAAGCTGCGCGGCGGCCTCAAGATTGCAGCTGTTAAAGCTCCAGGTTTCGGCGATCGTCGTAAAGCCATGCTCGAAGATATCGCTATCCTCACCGGTGGTCAGGTTATCTCCGAAGATGTTGGCATCAAGCTCGAATCCGTAACGCTCGCCATGCTTGGCCGTGCCAAGAAGATTACGATCTCGAAGGAAAACACCACCATCGTTGATGGCGCTGGCAAAAAAGCAGAAATCACTGCTCGCGTTGCACAGATCAAAGGTCAGATCGAAGAAACCACATCTGACTACGACAAGGAAAAGCTGCAAGAACGTCTGGCCAAATTGGCTGGCGGTGTTGCTGTTATCCGCGTTGGCGGCTCGACCGAAGTTGAAGTTAAGGAACGCAAAGATCGCGTTGATGATGCACTGAATGCTACTCGCGCTGCTGTTGAAGAAGGCATCGTACCAGGCGGCGGCACAGCATTGTTGCGCTCCTCAGTTACAATCAAAGCTGTTGGCGAAAATGATGACCAGAATGCTGGTATCAACATTGTGCGCCGCGCTTTGCAGTCCCCTGCTCGCCAGATCGCGACTAACGCTGGTGCGGAAGCATCCATCGTGATCGGCAAGATCCTCGAAAACAAGTCGGTAACTTTCGGCTATAACGCTCAAACGGGCGAATATGGCGATATGGTTTCCCTTGGTATCGTTGATCCAGTCAAGGTTGTTCGTACAGCTTTGCAGGACGCAGCATCTGTTGCTGGTCTGCTCGTCACCACCGAAGCCATGATTGCTGATGCTCCTAAGAAGGACTCCGGCGGCGGCATGGGCGGCGGCGGAATGGGCGGCGGCATGGGCGGCGGCATGGGCGGAATGGGCGGCGGTATGGACTTCTAAGTCCAAGCCACTCAGTG
>JBGTAU010000403.1:0-6330 GCA_041749675.1 Rhizobiaceae bacterium
CTCAAAACCATCAACCCGTCGCCCTATTCATTCTTCATCAATCTGGGCAACAATGAATATCTCATTGGCGCATCGCCAGAAATGTTCGTGCGGGTGAATGGCCGTCGTATTGAAACCTGCCCAATTTCAGGGACAATCAAACGCGGCGATGATGCGATTACTGATAGTGAGCAGATCTTGAAATTGCTCAATTCGAAGAAAGACGAGTCTGAGCTGACGATGTGTTCTGATGTAGACCGCAATGATAAAAGCCGCGTGTGCGAGCCGGGTTCTGTGCGGGTGATCGGGCGCCGGCAGATCGAAATGTACTCGCGCCTCATTCATACGGTAGATCATATTGAGGGGCGCTTGCGCGAAGGTATGGACGCATTTGACGGGTTCTTGTCTCATGCTTGGGCCGTCACTGTCACTGGCGCACCAAAACTATGGGCGATGCGGTTTATTGAGCAAAATGAAAAATCACCGCGCGCGTGGTATGGCGGGGCGATCGGTATGGTCAATTTCAATGGCGATATGAACACGGGCCTGACGCTGCGCACTATTCGGATCAAAGAAGGCATTGCTCAGGTTCGCGCTGGGGCAACGCTGTTGTTCGATTCCATTCCGGAAGAAGAAGAGGCCGAAACCGAATTGAAAGCTTCGGCTTTGATATCTGCGATCCGCGAGGCACCGAAAGGCAATGCCTTGGCAAGCGAAAACAGCGTTGCTAAGGTTGGCGAGGGTGTCAATATTTTGCTGGTCGATCACGAAGATAGTTTTGTGCACACGCTGGCCAATTATTTCCGCCAGACGGGGGCAAATGTCACGACTGTGCGCTCACCGGTGTCAGATGAGGTGTTTGACCGCGTGAAGCCAAACTTGGTGGTGTTGTCGCCGGGGCCCGGTACGCCAACGGATTTTGATTGCAAAGCGACCATCACCAATTCGCGCAAACGCGATCTGCCGATCTTTGGTGTGTGCCTAGGATTGCAAGCACTCGCGGAGGCTTACGGTGGTGAGTTGCGGCATTTGCATGTGCCTATGCACGGCAAGCCATCGCGCATTCGAGTGTCGCGCAATGGCATAATTTTTTCCGGTCTGCCGCAAGAGGTGACCGTTGGGCGTTATCATTCGATCTTTGCTGATCCGGTGCGTCTGCCGAAGGAATTCCGCGTTACGGCGGAAACGGATGACGGTGTCATCATGGCTTTCGAACATGAGAAGGAACCAATTGCGGCCGTGCAGTTTCATCCAGAATCCATTATGACGCTGGGCGGCAATGCGGGGATGCGGATGATAGAAAACGTCGTGGCGCACATGCCAAAGCGTACCAAGATCAAGCCCGCATAGTGCAAGGGATGTCGTAAATGTCAGCCAATCGCACCGTTCGTAAACTCGCTGCCGCATCCATTGCGGTCGCGTTTGTTGTGATGGCGATCAAGTTTTTGGCTTGGCGTCTAACGGGGTCGGTTGCTCTGTTTTCTGATGCTTTGGAATCCATAGTTAATGTTATTGCTGCATCCATTGCTTGGTATGCCATTAAGCTAAGCCATAAACCGGCAGACGATGAACATCCGTTCGGACATCACAAGGCAGAGTATTTTTCCGCTGTTGCCGAGGGTGTGCTGATTGTTTTGGCGGCACTCTTGATCATTCGTGAAGCTTGGTTTGCTTTGCAGGCACCAAGAGTGCTTGAGGATGCGGGGCTTGGACTTGCAGTCAACGCGTTCGCCTCTGCGATCAACGCTGGTTGGGCCTATCTTTTGATCACGACTGGCCGCAAAGCGCGCTCGCCTGCATTGGTGGCGGATGGGATGCATATTTACACGGACGTCATAACGTCCGTGGGGGTGCTCACCGGGCTGTTGGTTGCCATTGAAACCGGATGGGCGATTTTAGACCCAGTCATGGCGATTGTGGTGGCGCTTAATATTCTTTGGCAAGGTTGGCGGGTGATTTCTGGATCTGTGCAGGGATTGATGGACGGGGCGTTGGAACCCCATGATCAGGAAACCATTCGCGCGACCATCGCTGCCAATGCGAGCGGAGCCATAGAATTTCACGATTTGAAGACCAGAGAAGCGGGCGCTGTGCGCTTTGCAGAATTCCACCTTGTGGTCCCAGCTCATATGAGTGTATCACAATCTCATGATATATGTGACCGCATAGAAAATGCCCTTAAGGAAAATGTGAAGGGTATTTCAGTTACCATTCACGTTGAGCCTGAAAACAAGGTCAAACATGGTGGCTATGCGGTTTAGGTGATTGAGGAGCAGGGTTTGATGACTATTTTTTCGGCGTTTCGGGTTTTTGCGCGCCGTCTTTTGCCATTTTTCATTTTGTTTTTGGTGGCACAAAGTCTCATTCGCCTGTTTTTGACTTTTTTATCACTGGATGCCAGCAGTGGCCTCTTTGCTTGGGTGATGCCATTTTTTACCGGTTTATGGTTTGATATCGCGGTGGCATTGATGGCAGCGCCGGTGTTGTTGCTATTTCCATTGTTGTTGCCCAAATCATTTGGTGGCGGGAGATTGGACCGCAGCGTTTCATTTTTCGGCTTTTCAACGCTGGCCTTTTTGATGCTGTTCCAAGCGTGCGCGGAGTATTTCTTTTGGGACGAATTCACCACGCGTTTTAATTTTATTGCTGTCGATTACCTGATTTATACGCAGGAAGTTATTGGCAATATTATGGAAAGTTATCCGGTTGTTCCTTTGCTCGTCGCAGCGTTTGCAGTCGGTGCCGGCATTGCTCTTTGGTGGCGTAAACCGCTGTTTGCTGGGCTTTCCAACCATCCAGGTTGGATGGGTCGCATGGCGGCATTTGGCCTTTTTGTTGCGCTGGGTTTTGGGGCGTATTTTGCGACCAGTAAATCCATTCTTGATCGGATGGACAATGAAGTTTCAAAGGAACTTGGCGCAAATGGTGTCTATAATTTCGTCTATGCGTTTTTTAACAATGAAATTGAGTTCGAGAAATTCTACCCGACAATTTCTGAAGCGAAGGCTCAAAGTATTGTTGAAGCACATTATGCTACAGACGGGGTGCCTGTTGTCGCTGCGGGTGCAAGCCTGATTGAACGCGATATAATTAAATCCGGTCCGATGGTGCGCAAGAACGTGATGCATATCACATTAGAGAGCATGAGTGCCAAGTTCTTGACCGAATTTGGCGACACCAAAGGCTTGATGCCCAATCTAACTCGGCTTTCTAAAGAGGGTTTGTTCTTGGCCAATATGCGCGCGACCGGTACGCGCACGGTGCGCGGTCTGGAGGCGTTGACCATGTCAGTTCCGCCGACACCTGGCCAATCCATTTTGCGCCGCCCAGGCAGCGAAAACTTGTTCACAATTGGAGCCGTGCTGCAAGATCGCGGCTATGAAACGAAATTTTTATACGGTGGACACGGCTACTTCGACAATATGAACGGCTTCTTTGCCGACAATGGTTACGCGATTGGCGACCAAGGCGACATGAACACTGAAGATATCCACTTCGCCAACGCATGGGGTGTGGCAGACGAAGACTTGTTTGATTTTTCAATCAAGCACGCCGACGCATCCTATGCGGCGGGTAAAAATTTCTTCAACATGGTGATGACCACGTCAAACCACCGCCCATTTACCTATCCTGATGGCAAGATTGATATCCCGTCACCGGGCGGACGCGATGGCGCGGTAAAATACACGGACTATGCGATTGGTAAGTTGATCGAAAAGGCATCAGCGAAACCATGGTTCAAAGACACGATATTTGTGTTTGTAGCGGACCATACGGACTCGGTGGCCGGTCGGGCCGAATTGGATTTCAACAAGTATCATATTCCCTGCATTATATGGGCGCCTGATTTTATTGCGCCCAAGCGCATTGATACATTGACCAGCCAGATCGATGTTGCGCCAACGATTTTAGGACTTTTGAACACCAGCTATCGCAGTCGCTTCTATGGCACTGATGTGTTGGCGCCGGTGATGGGCTCGCAAGTCTTTGTCTCGAACTATGAAAAAGTTGCCCTAGTGCGCAGCGATATGATTACAATTTTAGAGCCGGTTGCACAAACTAAGCAGTTTAAGGGCGAGCAGCGGCTTGAGCCATCGAAACTTGATGCGGCATTTGTTGAACAAACCATTGCGATCTATCAAGAAGCATCGCATTGGCGCGAAAACAGCAAGCGTATCAATACGATGATCGTTCAGCCATAGAATGTCAATTTTGTCTTCATGCTGACGCCTCGTTTACGGATTCTTTCATAGTCGCCACTAGGCTGCGCCTAGCTGATTTGCAGCACTATGACGCGAAGGCCGAGCCGATGAATTTTGATGCCGTGACGATGAATACGCTGGGTGAATGGCTTGGGTTGTTTTTGCCAAGCAGCCGCATTTATTGGCTTTACCTTATCACATCGTCGGTCCTAGCATTCTTTGCTTATATGCAGATTGAAAAGCTCCATGCGCAGGAAGATGCTGAGCTTGGCCGGTATCAAGACAGACCTGCAAAGCCGCATGGCTTTTTAAGCTATTTGTTTGACCGCGAAGTACTGACGCACCCTTCTACAAAACAAGATGCAATCTATTTTCTGGTCAATGCGTTTGTATATGCGGGGCTTATTTCACAATTCATGATTTCCACGCATGTCATCTCAAGCTACGGCCATGATGCATTGACCGCTGTTTTTGGCGTGAGCCACTTTCCGACAATGAACAGCACGTGGGCGATCATTGTCTATACGCTTGTGGCCATTTTGGCTTATGACTTTGCGATCTTTATCGCCCATTGGCTGATGCATAAAATTCCAGCGCTATGGGAATTTCATAAGGTGCATCACTCGGCAGAAGTGCTCACCCCGTTGACGCTGTTTCGCATGCATCCGGTGGATCTGTTCATCAATGGTGTGATCGCTGCGCTGTGCAATGGTGTGGCGATTGCGGGTTATTTTTATCTCACCAACCAAGTGCCGCAAGAACTTACGCTTTATGGTTTGAACATCATCTTGTTCCTGTTTTACTTCACAGGGTACAATCTGCGCCATTCTCATATTTGGATGAACTATCCGGTGTGGCTGAGCCATATCCTATGCAGTCCTGCGCAGCACCAAATTCATCATAGCGCGGACCCAAAACATTGGGACCGGAACATGGGTTTGATTTTTGCGTTCTGGGATAAGCTGTGGGGCACGCTCTATATCCCGCGTGGCTATGAAAAATTGACTTATGGGATCAACCAAACTGAACCCAACCCATTCAAATCGGTGACGGAGATTTACTACAAGCCGTTCGTTTGGTGGTTTGCCCATGTCAGCAAATCGGCGACAACGCGCCGCGCGGCTATCGCAGCTTTCGGTTTGGTTGCGCTTGGCGTGGCGGGTTATGGGGCGTTGTTTGCGGCCACGGCCAACGCCAAATTGTATCATCGTGCTGAGAGCGTGATGATCGAAGATATGACTTGGGTCGATGTCAAATTGGCCATGAATAAAGGCGCAGACACCATCATCATTCCGACTGGCGGCACGGAGCAGAACGGACCGTATATTCCGCTGGGCAAACACAATGTCATTGTACAAGAAACCGCGAGCCAAATCGCCAAGCGTATCGGTAAGACGTTGGTGGCTCCGGTCATGGCCTATGTGCCGGAAGGTCCGGTAGAACCTGCCGCTGGTCATATGGCGTTTACTGGCACCATCAGTGTTTCAGAACCGGTGTTTGAAAGCGTGATTGAAGCCACAGCGCGCTCGATGCGGGCGCATGGGTTCAAACGCATTTTCATCATTGGCGATAGCGGCGACAGCCAAGCAGCGCAAAAGCGCATTGCTGAAAAGCTAGATGCAGAATGGAAAGCGGAAGGCGTTCGCGTGGCGCAGATCGATCAGTATTACTATGCCAACAAACAGATGGATACGCTGAAAGCCAAGGGCTTCACCGAAGAGCAAATTGGCCGCCATGCAGGTATGCGCGAGACGTCAGAGCTGCTCTATCTTGCGCCTGACATGGTGCGCATCACGCCGGTGAAATTGCCGAACAATATGGGCAAAGGATCTGACGGCGATATGGGCGCGGTGAGTGCTGAACTTGGCAAGGAACTCATTGAGTTGAAAATTGTCGCGGGTGTGAACCAAATCGAAGCGCTGCGGGCGCAGTACGCCAGTGAGCCATCCGTCGCGCCTTTGGGTAAAATAGATACAGTGGAAACAAGCGCGGTGAAGTGAGGGTGCCCCTCACTTCTGCGCTTTCAACATTTACGCCTCAACGTAAAACACTTCGACTTTTCCTGTCATTTTCATCGTCATCGGATTGCCAAACCGGTCCTTAGATTTCCCGCCAACCGGCATGCGCACCCAGCCTTCTGAAATGCAAT
>JBGTAU010000404.1:0-4499 GCA_041749675.1 Rhizobiaceae bacterium
GATTTACACATCATTGAAAAGCACGATTTTCGCGACGGTCGCTCGCGCTATGAAGCCATGCCTGACAATCACCATGACCATTTGATTGATTTGAAATCCGGCAAAGTCATAGAGTTTACAGACCCGCGCATTGAAGCGCTGCAGGAAGAAATCTGCCGCGAACTTGGCTTCAAACTGGTTGATCATCGGCTTGAATTATATGCCGTGCCCGTGCGTGGCCGCAAAAACAAGACGTCTTAGACCTCATGGCATTTGGCTTAAGAATCCTGCTTATTCTAATATTGTTCATTGTTTTGACGGTGCCACTCTTGCCGTTTCAAATCATTGCCACACGTCTGCAACGATTTTGGTATAAATCAATGCCGTTTTTTTGGCACAAGCGCATGTGTTGGCTGTTAGGGTTTCATGTTCAATTGAAGGGCGCAATCAGCAAGCACAGGCCGCTATTGATCATATCAAATCATGTGTCTTGGACTGATATTCTCGTACTCGGTTCACTTGAGCATTTGTCATTTATCTCCAAAGACGAAGTGAGTGATTGGCCGATGTTTGGAACGTTCGCAAAGCTACAGCGCACGGTTTTTATTGATCGCAATAACAAACACAAAGCGGGTGCTCAATCACGCGAAATCGCAGATCGTTTGAAGGCAGGCGATATTTTGGTGTTGTTTCCTGAAGGCACAACATCCGACGGAAATCGCGTATTGCCGTTCAAGTCCTCGTTATTTGGTGCCGCAAAGATGGCGCTGGCAGAGGATGATGCGGATGCGCAAGTGTTCGTTCAGCCGGTATCCATTGCGTACACAAAAAGCCATGGCATTGCGCTTGGACGCTATCACCGGCCAATCGTTGGATGGCCTGGCACTGTTGGTCTCAAAAACCATTTGATAGGGTTGCTCAAAGCACGTTCGATTGGTGTGGAAGTCACATTTGGTGAGCCAATGATCTTCAACCACGGCAGCCACCGCAAACAGTTGGCCAAGGCAATGGAAAAAGCCGTAAGGACGATGAACGAGGCATCTCTGCATGTGCGCATCACCCCAACTGTACAAAACACTTCAAATGTTGAAGCAAAGCCGCTAAACGCCCAAGCATGATTGATTACAATGTACCAATAGACCAAGCCAGATCCGCAGACGAACCGCGCCGCAAAGTGTTGGTCAAGACCTACGGCTGCCAGATGAATGCGTATGATTCAACGCGCATGGCAGACAGCTTGGCCAGTGATGGCTATGATGCCACTGATAACATTGACGAGGCCGATCTCGTTTTGCTCAACACCTGCCACATCCGCGAAAAGGCATCTGAAAAAGTATACTCTGAACTTGGCAAACTGCGCGATATGAAGTTGGAGCGCAAAAAGCTTGGGCGCAAATTGGCGATTGGCGTCGCCGGCTGCGTGGCGCAAGCGGAAGGGCGCGAGATTTTCCGTAGAGCCTACGCTGTCGATTTAGTGGTCGGTCCGCAAACCTACCATCGACTGCCCGATATTTTGAGGCGTGTCGATCGCGGTGAACGGGTTGTTGAGACCGAATATGCGTCGGAAGACAAGTTTGATCATTTACCGCAGGCACAAAAAGCAGTGATCAAATCCCGCGGCGTCACTGCATTTTTGACTGTTCAAGAAGGCTGCGACAAGTTTTGTACATTTTGTGTAGTGCCTTACACGCGGGGCAATGAGGTATCGCGCTCAGTGACACAGATCGTTACAGAAGCGATAAGTTTGACGCAGGCAGGCGTACGCGAAATCACGTTGCTCGGCCAAAACGTCAACGCTTGGCATGGCCAAGGGCCAGACGGAAGCACTTGGGGTCTTGGTCGCTTGCTGCATCACTTGGCGGGAATCGAAGGCGTTGATCGCCTGCGCTACATCACCAGCCACCCGCGCGATATGGCCGATGATTTAATCGACGCGCACCGCGACTTGCCTCAACTGATGCCTTATCTACATTTGCCCGTTCAATCTGGTTCTGACCGGATTTTGAAAGCGATGAACCGGCGCCATTCAGCTGCTGATTACCTTAAAATAATCGAACGCGTACGCGCCGCGCGACCGGATATTGCCATATCCGGAGATTTCATCGTTGGCTTCCCCGGCGAGACCGATGCTGATTTCGAAGCCACGATGGAGATTGTGCGTCAAACCCGCTACGCGGCGGCCTATTCTTTCAAATATTCTCCGCGCCCCGGAACACCTGCCGCCGACTTAGGAAATCAAGTCGATAAAACTGTGATGAATGAGCGCCTACAAGCTTTGCAAGCCCTTATTTTGCAACAACAAAACGATTTTGCGGAAAGCTTAATCGGCAAAACAGTCTCAGTGCTTGTTGAGAAAAAGGGTAAGCATGAGGGGCAGATGGTTGGTCGTTCACCCTATCTGCAGCCGGTAATTCTTGATGAAATGCCTGTAGAAATAGGCAACAATGTAGAAGTGCGAATCACTGGCATCAGAGCCAATTGCCTGTTGTCCGAACCGGTCGTTTAAGACCTATAAAGGAGAGACGTTTGACCGCCAATCAGAAACTGACACCAGCCAACTCCGGCGCATCAGATATGGCTCAAATCGTCCTGACCTTTGACAACAACAAACACGCGACAAGCCTTTACGGCAAATTCGATGAGAATTTGGCACAAATAGAGGCCAAACTTGGGATTATAGCGCGCTCGCGTGGCAATCAGCTTTTTATTGAGGGCAAGCCATCAGCCACCGAAAAAGCCAGAAGAGCCGTTGATAAACTCTACGAGATGATCAGAACGGGTCTAACTGTTGGCGCTTCCGACGTGGACGGCGCCATTCGTATGGCCATTGCCGCCGATGATCAGCCAATGCTCCCCACGTTGGAGACCAAAGCACGCATGTCATCTGCTCAAATAGCCACCCGCAAGCGCACTATCCATGCGCGCACCCCAACACAAGACCAGTACATGCGCGCACTTGAGCGCTCGGAAATGGTATTCGGTGTTGGTCCTGCAGGTACCGGTAAAACCTATCTTGCCGTCGCGCATGCTGCCATGTTGCTGGAGCGCGGCATCGTTGAGCGTATTATCTTGTCGCGCCATGCGGTCGAAGCGGGCGAGCGTTTAGGCTTTCTGCCCGGCGATATGAAGGAAAAGGTCGATCCTTACTTACGTCCGCTTTATGATGCGCTGTATGATATGATGGCAGGCGACAAGGTGGAACGCGCCATTCAGGCCGGTGTGATCGAAATCGCACCGCTGGCTTTCATGCGCGGGCGCACACTCGCCCATTCCGCCATTATTCTCGACGAAGCTCAAAATACCACGTCGATGCAGATGAAGATGTTTTTGACTCGATTGGGCGAAAACGGGCGTATGATTATTACCGGTGATCCGAGCCAAGTGGATTTGCCTGCTGGACAAAAGTCTGGCCTTGTTGAGGCGTTGGAAATTTTGGGCGACGTACCCGGCATAGTTAAAGTGCGTTTCACGCAGAAAGATGTGGTGCGACATCATTTGGTTGGCGAAATTGTTGCCGCCTATGACAAGGTCACGGAAGAGCGCATTGCCCGGCGCAAACTCGGGCAGACGGAACAAAATCCAACGTGAATGCGCCACAGCAGATATTGACACCACTTCTTGCAATTGAAGCAGACGGTTGGCCGAAAGAGGATATGCTGGAGGCATGGGTGAATAGAGCGCTGAATGCAGCCGAAATTCAACTTGGTTTGAGTGCGGATTATCCATCGGAAGTTAGCTTTCTTTTCACCGATGATGCCACCATTCAAGGCATTAACAATGAATGGCGCGGCAAAGATAAGCCGACCAATGTTTTGTCGTTTCCCGCCTTTCCGTTGCGCCCGGGCATGGCTCCAAAACCCTTGTTGGGTGATATTGTTGTGGCACTCGAAACAGTTCAACGCGAAGCCATTGAAGAGCAGAAAACTTTTGAAAATCATCTCACTCATATGTTCGTTCATGGGCTTTTGCATTTGCTTGGATATGACCACGAAACCGATGATGACGCCGAACAAATGGAACATTTGGAGCGCCAAATACTAGAAACCCTTGCCATACCCGACCCGTATGCGCTATTCGATAGCCGTGATGTCTGACACTCCTGAAAAAACCGGTACTGCAGTTGTAGCCACCCTTGGAGGTAGGCCTGTGGCTGCCAATTCCGATATTGGCGATCCACTCGCCCGAAGTTCCAAGCCGGAAATCGAGCGCAAATCACTGTTTCAACGCCTTGCGCAGCGGTTTCGTGGCAAATCGCCGGCGGATTTTCGCGATGACCTCACGGATGCCTTAGCCGAAGATGATACCGACGGCTCAGGTTTTTCGGCCGGTGAGCGCGAGATGCTCAATAATATCCTTGGCTTCCGCGAAATCAATGTCGAAGACATGATGATCCCGCGCGCTGACGTAATTGGGGTAGATTTGGATACTTCTCTGGCCGCGCTGCTTGAATTATTTGAAAGTTCCGGCCATTCGCGTATGCCAGTTTATTCTGGTGATTTGGATGATCCGCGCGGCATGGT
>JBGTAU010000405.1:0-3481 GCA_041749675.1 Rhizobiaceae bacterium
GGTTTGGCGGTGTTGACTTTAGTTCTTTTAGCGACCGCTCTTGCTGTCATTTTTGCAACGCGCGGCGCAATGGCAGGCAACGGACACATTATTGAAGTGCTTCATTTCGTCGGCGCCGAATCCAATTTTATTGCCCGCGAATTTCGTCAACGCTTTTTTCTAACTGGCATTAAAGGAGCGCTGGTAGGAGGCAGCGTCGCCATTTTGGTGTTTCTAGGCGTTGGCTGGTGGTCAAGCTCAAATTTGGCGACACCGGAGGCCGATCAGACCAATGCATTGTTTGGTTCTTTTGCAATTGGTTGGTCGGGTTATCTGGGTGTATTAGGTATTGTCGCTCTGGTTGCCCTTATCACGGCGGAAACCACCAGATTCACCGTCATTCGACATCTACACGGGCTAGATCGCAGCAATCTTACGTAAATTCGCGTGCTGGTTAATATAAAATTGTCTGTTCTTTTGAATTTGCCTGTTCAGTGCCGCAATTTGAATTTATCACTTTCAACACGGATTTTGATATCACGGAAGTAGCAACAGCAACTTGACAAACACAGTGACTCAACGAAATGCGCCTGGCAATCGCAGACTATTGAACCAGCTCGCCAGATGGGCAGGACCGGTCATGTTGTTTTCGATCGTGGCTTTTTTGATTGGATTTTCAGTGTTTGCTGAGCGCGTTGCCCGTATGCAAACGCCCGTCGATATTGCTCCAGCCGACGCCATCGTGGCCTTGACTGGGGGGCATGCGCGACTGGAAAAATCCGTTGAACTGTTGGCAAGTCGCAAAGGCAATCGCCTGCTGATCAGCGGCGCACATTTTGCAACAACAAAAACCGACTTACTGCGAGCCATTGGCGCTAATCAGGCAATGTTCGATTGTTGTGTGGACCTTGGCTATCAAGCAAAAGACACCGTTGGCAACGCCAATGAGACAGTCGCTTGGCTTAAACAAAAAGGGTTCAAGTCAGTCATCTTGGTCACCAACAATTACCACATGCCGCGCAGCGTCTTAGAGATCCGCCGTATTGATCGTTCCATTGATGTACGGCCATTCCCCGTCGTCAACACTGATTTGACCAATGGAAAATGGATGATCCGTCAAGAAACAGTCAGGGTACTGCTTGCAGAATACATCAAATATCTCGGCGCAAAATTGCGCAACGTCCTTCCCATACCAAATTCCCTCGCCTCTGTTTTAGGCCAGTAGCACAGCAAAACAAATTCTATTTCACCAACACCTCTGTTTGGTGTATCCCCAGTAAATAGTCATATCGAAAATGGTTTGCGGTTCTCATGATTCTTATTCGTTCAATCATTTTCAATGCAGTTTTTTACATGAATTTGATCGCGATGATGATCATATTCACGCCTTACTATTTCCTTGTATCCCGCGATAAAGCGTGGTTCGTCCCAAAACTTTGGGCGCGTATAAACCATTGGCTTTTGGATAAAATTGTTGGCTGTAATTATACAATCGAAGGCTTAGAGCATATCAAGCACGAGGCCTGCATCATTGCGCCAAAGCACCAGTCCTTTTGGGATGCCTACGCATTTGTCCCATTTATACCCGATGCGATCTATATTTTGAAACGCGAGTTGATGTGGATACCGCTATTTGGTTGGTATGTCGGCAAAATGAAAATGATCCCGGTGCACCGTGGTTCGCGCTCGGTCGCGCTTAAGTCCATCATCCGTGGAGCAGCTCCCGGCATCGCCGAGAACCGGCAAATCATGATCTATCCTGAAGGAACGCGTCGCGCACCGGGTGATGTACCGAACTACAAATACGGTATCGCTTATCTTTACAGCGAATTGAAATTGCCGGTCGTGCCAATTGCCCACGTGGCGGGCTTATACTGGCCGCGGCGCAAATTTATGCGCTATCCAGGAACCATAAATTGTCGCGTACTGCCTGCAATTCAGCCCGGCCTAAGCAGTGCTGACTTTCTTAAAGAGCTTGAACGCGTAACAGAAGCAGCATGCGATGAGCTTTTGATTGAAGCGGCAACAGGCGCAAATCCACCCCACCTCCCCACAACGGCACTTCGCCGCCTTGCTGAACTGGGTATTACTGTTCCAAATTAAGTTTAGCAGAGATAGAATTCGCAACTGATTCAAGCCAATGATCGCGAATGCCTAAGGCTTTTAGGTGATCAACCGCATTAAACACATACTCTTCATTTGCACCTGAAATGCCCACGGCCCCGATAACGCGCGCGGCAGCTTCCTCAACATTCAAAGCACCGGCATACTGCTCATGTGTGCGATCCATTACATAGGTAATGGCTTGAACTAAACGGCCGTCCGACAAGCGTATCGTGATCACGCGCTCGAGATAAGCATTGGTCACCAGTTCACGCTCACGCAAATACGTAACAACCTGATCCCAATGTGCTTGATCCACTTGATAGGCAATGCCAATACAAGAACCACCGCGGTCGAGCGCCAGTACTAAGCCACTGCGCTCCGGCGTACCGCGATGCACGCGTGACTCGAGGCAAAGCGAGCGGTGAAAGCCAAATAATCGGGCGCGCTGCCCGCCCAAATGCTCAAACCCCGGACGCCACATCAAAGAGCCGTAGCCAAATACCCAAAATTCGCCCATATCGCCGATCAACCTATCTCAATCCGGGTGTGTAATCCAAAGCCCGATACGAAGGAACCGCAATGCCGTCAACCACAACTCAAACCAACAGCCCTAACTTTGGCCGACGCATCAAATGGTTAGGACTTACCACCGGCGTGATTTTTGTACTTTACTCTGTCGGTTGGTTCTATCTTGCACAAGCGGGTAAGCGGCGGGCTGATGATGCATTGACTAACATTGCGCAAACGGGAACGCTGGCCAGTTGCGAAGAAAGCGAAATCAAAGGATTTCCCTTTCGCTTTGGAATTTTTTGCAACTCCACAAGTTTCGAGCAACCGCAAAAGGGAATTGCTTTCTTAGCAGGCGCCCTGCGCAGCGCGGCGCAAGTTTATGACCCCAAGCATGTCATCATTGAATTGGATAGCCCTGCCCGTCTTGATGCGCCGGGACTTGAACCCTTGAACCTCAACTGGTCGCTGCTGCACGCCAGCGCGAGGTTGGCTGAGCCGCTGCCGCGGCGCGTCTCACTCGAGGCTGAGGCGCTGCAGATCGCCATGCGCGGACCGGCTGCAGCCGATACCAATTTGGTCCAAGCAGCCTATGCGTCTGTCCACATGCGGACTGAAGACAAAGACATCGCATTGGCCGGCGAGGGCGACGGCATCATCATTGACCCCGCTGCAACACCGTCACGAAAAGTACCCGAATTTTCTGCGTCCTATGATTTATTGGTTTTGGATGGTGTTGCAGCCCTCGTCAGCAAACCAAAATCACTACGCGGCCTTAAAAGCACTTTGCGCCAATCGCAAATTATTTTCAAAGATGGCGGCACGATTAAACTGTCAGGGCCCATGAGTATCGATGCTTCAGGGTTGATTGATGCAGAACTGAACATCG
>JBGTAU010000406.1:0-3976 GCA_041749675.1 Rhizobiaceae bacterium
TCCCACACGACAGAGGGGGGCGCCTCGCGGAGAGTGAACGTGAACTAGAAATCCTCAAAGCAACTCGACCTTTGCCGGATGAATAACTTCAATCTTCCGCTCAACAAAATACGGCCCGGACTTCTCACGCCACACCGCCATGTGCGGTGTCTCAAAGTGCGATGTCAGCGCCTCGCGGCTTTCCCATGCTTCCACAAAAATCATCGAACAGGGATCGGTGATCGAAACATTGAGATCGTATAAAATGCAACCCGGTTCCGTGCGCGTCGCCGCGATCATGATTTTGGCATCAGCCAAAATCTCGGCATGGTCATTAGGGCGGGCAGTGAGGTGGGCAAGTAGATAGATCATTTCCAATTCCTTTGTCAGATAACGCGGCCCATCGAGAAGCCGCGGGCGAGATGGTTTTTCATAAAGAAAATCAGGACGACGCCGGGGATCATGCCAAGCACACTCGCGGTGGCCAGCAGCGCAACATCGCCCGTCATCACCCCGCCTGCGCGAGACATAATCGCGCCGATGGGTTTGATGTCAACAACAGTGAGCGCGTTGGAGAGCAGATATTCGATCCAAGAAAACAGGAAACAAAAGAACGCCGCAACCGCCACGCCGGGTGCGATTTGTGGCAGCAGAATGCGCAAGAAATAGCGTAGAAAACTATAACCATCGACGCTGGCAATATCGTCCATCTCTTTAGGGATCGAGGATATAAAGCCTTCCAATATCCAGATCGCCAGTGGCACGTTAAAGAAACAATGCGCCAGCGCCACCGCCCAATAGGTGTCGATCATATTGAGCCGCGAGAAAATCTCGACGAACGGAATGAGCAGGATCGCCGGCGCCATCATGCGAAACGCCAGAAATCCAAACAGCAAGGCACGGTCACCAAAGAAGCGATAGCGCGAGAAAGCATAGGCCGCCGGTATGGCAACACTCACGGAAATCACAACGTTCAGCAGCGCATAAATCGTGGCGTTAACATAGCCGAGGTACCAGTCCGGATCGCTTAAAATGAGATGGTAATTGCCTAGTGTTGGCGCTTGCGGCAAGGGCGTAATGCCACTGAAAATCTCGCCGTTGGATTTGAAGCTCATGACAATCAGCCAATAAATCGGTATCATCAACAGCGTGACATAGATGAGCGGCGCGAGCGAAAACTTCTGTTTCATGCCGTGCGCTCCTTCGGCACGATCAGCGAGAAAAACACCCATGAGACCGCGACAACAATGAAGAAATAAATCACCGACATCGCCCCGCCTTCACCTAGATCAAATTGGATGGTCGCCGTCTGCACCAGTTCATGGCTGAGGAAGGTGGTGGAAACGCCCGGTCCTCCGCGCGAGACAATATACGCCTCGGTATAGATCATAAAACTATCCATAAAGCGCAGCAGCACGGCAATCAGCAGCACTAGTTTAAGCTTCGGCAATTGGATAAACCGAAAGATCGCCCACCCGCTCGCGCCATCAATTTTGGCCGCGCGGTAGTAGTCATCCGGTATGGCGCGTAGCCCCGCAAAGCACAGCAGCACCACAAGGCTGGTCCAGTGCCACGTATCCATCAACAACAACGTCGCCCAGACAATCGCGCTGTTGTTCATGTTCCAATCAAACCCAACAAGCCCCGCACCAGCGATGACAAGCCCAATATCCGGCAGGCTCAACACCTTCCACAAATACCCCACAATAATCGACGGCATCAGCAACGGTATCGCCATCAGCACGATGTAAAGCGAAGACAAAAAACCAGATGCCGGCATCCGCAGCGCAATGAAAATGCCCAGCGGAATCTGGATTGCCAGCACTAAAACCGAGAACAAAACACTCCGCCCCAATGCCGCAAAAAATTCGGGCGAGGTGAGCACCTGCTTGAACCACGCCGCGCCGACAAAGAAGAAGCTGTTGCCAGCGAACGTGTCATTGACCGAGTAGAACGCGACGATGGCCATGGGGATGACACCGGTGAGCGTCATCACCAAGAGAGCTGGCGTGAGGAAGGCGTAAGCGCGCGCGGATTGGCGAGGGGAGGTCAAGTAAGGTTCGCCTCCATATGCGCCCGCAGAACTTCGTTGATGCGCGTTTGGTAGGTCGGACCCATGGCCTTGAAGAACGTTATGATGTCGGCATCGAGCCGAATTGTTAGCTTTGGCTTTTGCCAATCTTCCGGCTGCATCAATACGGCATTCTTCCAGAATTCCTCGGTCGTTTTTGGAATGTCTGAGTAGTCGATTTCCGAGTCTGGAAGCGAGGCGAGTTCCTCGGCTGTGAGCGGGCGGGTGAACGGGGGCTTTAGATTTTTCTCAGCCATTTGAGTTTCCTTAAGTGCGGACAGCGCCTACAAAATCTCTTTTTTGACGGCACTACACATTTCGAGGGAGCAAAATAACAAGAAATCAATATCGGGCTTCTTGTATAAACCGGTTCTTTGATACCTCAAAACAAATGGGTGGCCATGCAGTTTTCCAAGAAGCCAGGTGTGACGCCAATACTCTCGATCTCGGCGGCACTTCGATATTGATCTTACTCGCTGCAATTCGGTCATGATTTCAGAATCGATGAAATGGAGTGCTGGGCTTCTTTCTGCCCATTGCTCCACATATCTCGCTTCATCAAACTTCAACCCATTTCGTTTTGCTACTTTGTAGAGCTTTGTCAGGTTGTGGCCTAAATCTTTAATCCGCCTGAGATCAAGGCCCTTAAAGCGAAGCCACGCTTTCATCGTAAGCTCGATGCCATGCGATAAGAGGAATGATGTCGGGTGATCAAATCTGACATTGAGCGAACCATCTAAATTTGCCTTTCGACAAAATTCGGCGGTATCTAGAAAACTCTCTGCTTGTAAGCAAAGTCCGATTGCAGTCACCCGCTCTTCTTCGGAAAGCATCACCATTACCTCAAAACAGAAAATACCGCTGCGCCATCGGCAGCACAGTCGCTGGCTCGCACGTCAATAACACGCCGTCCGCGCGCACTTCATACGTCTCTGGATTGACCTCAATATGCGGCAGCGCACTATTGTGAATCATTGAACGTTTCCCAATGCCACCGCGCGTATTCTCCACCGCCAGCATCCCCTTATCCACACCAAGGCGGCTTCGCAGGCCAAGGTCCATCGCGGCCCGCGAGACAAACGTCACTGACGAGCGCGAGGCGTTTTTGCCGAAGGCGGCGAACATCGGGCGGTAGTGCACGGGCTGAGGCGTCGGGATGGAGGCATTCGGATCGCCCATGGGCGCGGCAGCAATCGAACCGCCGAGCAATACCATCTCCGGTTTCACGCCGAAAAACGCAGGGTTCCACAGCACCAAATCCGCGCGCTTGCCCACTTCCACTGAGCCGATATGGCGGCTCATGCCCTGCGCAATCGCGGGGTTAATCGTGTATTTGGCAATGTAGCGTTTTACGCGGAAATTGTCATTGTCGCCGGTTTCTTCCGGCAGCCGCCCGCGCTGCACTTTCATCTTGTGTGCCGTCTGCCATGTGCGGATGGCGACTTCGCCGACGCGGCCCATGGCCTGACTATCCGATGAGATGATCGAAAACGCGCCGATGTCGTGCAAAATGTCTTCCGCCGCAATCGTCTCCTTGCGGATGCGGCTTTCGGCAAAGGCGATATCTTCGGAAATATGCGGCGACAGATGATGGCACACCATCAGCATGTCGAGATGCTCAGCGATGGTGTTTACCGTATAAGGCCGCGTCGGGTTGGCGGAGGAGGGGATGACGTTCGGATCACCGCACACTTTGATAATATCCGGCGCATGCCCGCCGCCCGCGCCCTCGGTGTGAAAAGCGTGAATGGTGCGCCCCTTAATCGCCGAAACCGTGTCCTCCACAAAGCCGCTTTCATTCAGCGTATCGGTGTGGATCATCACCTGCACGTCATATTCATCCGCGACCGACAAGCAGTTATCAATCGCCGCCGGCGTCGTGCCCCAGTCCTCGTGTAGCTTCAGCGATGATGCGCCAGCGCGGAT
>JBGTAU010000407.1:0-1776 GCA_041749675.1 Rhizobiaceae bacterium
GCCGCCGAAAGCTCAGAGGCAGGGCGTGTTGGGTCCACACCAAATGCGCCAAAGAAATCAGCATCATCAGCCGACACCGGCGCTTTCGAGGCGAACAGGCGGTCGAGCAGCCGCGGGTATTTGTCGGAAACGAATATGTAAACATGATCGCCAGCACGCGGTCGCCCCGCATATTGGAATTGCAACGAGCGGCCATCGCGGATGACGAGCGAGGGACGTGCCCAGCGCGGAATGCGCCCCGTGCGGGCTACTGGGCTGCCCTCCACAATGCGATAAGCCAGCAGCTCATGATGCGCTGCCCCTGGCAATTCTAGCTCCACCTTATCAACCGGCCCAATGCGTTGCGGAATGACCAGCCCAAGACGCCGCGCCAATGGCAACACGGTCCAACCTTGCACCACCAGTGATACCATGACGATGATGAACGCCACGTTGAAGATCGTGCGTCCACCTTCGACTTGATAGAGCAGCGGCGTGAGCGCCAGCAATATGGATACCGCACCACGCAGACCCACCCACGACAAGAACGCTGTTTCCGCCCTTGAGTAGCGAAACGGCATCAAAGAAATACCAGTCGCAATTGGGCGGGCGATTAACATGAGCGTCACCGCAAGCAAGATAGATGGTAGCAATATCGGCAAGAATTGAGAGGGCGTGGCATAAAGGCCAAGCATCAAAAACATGATGATCTGTGACAGCCAAGACATGCCGTCCTGAAAGCGTTTGATGGCAGGGGCAGAACGCAGATTGGCATTGCCAGCAACAATACCCGCGACATAGGCGGCGATAAAGCCTGATCCATGGGCAAAACCTGCAAGGCCGAACACCATCAGCGACAATGCCAAAACAAGAATGGGCAAGAGGCCGCGATCAATATCAATTTTTTCGACCACCCGCACGATAAGATAGCCACCGCCAAGGCCAATGAGACCGCCAATCAACATTTCCTTGAAAAAACCGGTAACAATGGACACTACGAGATCAGACGGCGCAACCACCTGCCCCAGCGCCAGTACTTTCACCAAAAAAAGCGTCAAGAAAATCGCAATCGGATCGTTGGAACCGGATTCGATTTCCAGCGTAGAGCGAACGCGCTCGCGAATTTCAGTATTGCCAGCACGCAGCAAAAAGAACACCGCAGCCGCATCAGTCGAACCAACAATCGCGCCCAGCAAGAACGCAGAAATCCAGCTCAATCCCATCAAGAAGTGCGCCGCCACCGCCATAATGGCGACGGTGAGCAGCACGCCAAATGTCGCAAGCACAATGGCAGGTGCTGCCGCTTGGCGCAGCGCATGCACCGGCGTTCCAAATCCCGCATCAAACAGGATGAGTGCCAGCGCGATCGAGCCAACAAAATAAGCCGCCGCAGCATTATCAAATTCAATGCCAAGCCCATCGGTGCCAGTGACAAGACCGATGACCAAGAACAACAGCAGCAAAGGCGCGCCAAAACGGAACGCTAGCAACGACGAAAACGCCGCCATCAAAACCAGCGCCGTACCAACCAGCGTCAATACATAAATACTATCGACCACGTGCCCCCGAATCCCTCTCTATGCCAAACTGTGTTGATTGACGCACAGTGCGGCGAAGATAGGACATGACGCAAGGTTTTTTTGCAGTGCAATAAAAAGAAAGACTGGGTCGTCGGGACAAGCCCGACGATGACGAACGTTGGATGAAGGTCGGTATACGGTTATACACATACGACCTAGCTTCGGTATGCGCTCTTAAAAAACACTACCTAACTTCGTCATCGTCGGGCTTGTCCCG
>JBGTAU010000408.1:0-7156 GCA_041749675.1 Rhizobiaceae bacterium
CTAGAACCGTAACACCCATGCCAAAGTGGCCAAAGAAAGTACCGAATACCGAGCGCGGGAGCCCAATAAGTCGCGCAAATGCCGTCGAAACTGAAACTCTCCCCAACCCCGACTTTTCTGCTAAATCAATCAAACTTCCCATCATCACATAGGCGGCAAGTCCAATCCCAACAGCGGCCAAAATGGGTGCTTTCGTGGTTACAAAAATGATGATCAAGCCGGTTGCTAATGCAATGCCAAAAGCAAAATATAAACGCTGCGCGACACCAAGTAAGTCGCTGCGTTTCCAAGCCATCAGCGGTCCGAATGGCATGGCAATCAACAGCGGCAGCATCAGTGGTCCGAATGTCATATTGAAAAATGGTGCGCCGACTGAAATTTTCTCACCCGTTAACGATTCCAACAAGAGTGGGTAAAGCGTCCCGATCAGCACACTCGCGGCTGCGGTGGTCAAAAATAAATTGTTAAAAACCAATGCGCCTTCGCGCGATACAGGCTGGAAAAGACCACCCGGCTCAATGCGATGGGCGCGCACTGCAAACACCGTGAACGCTCCACCGACAAACACACATAATATAGCAAGGATGAATAGTCCGCGACCAGGATCATTGGCAAAACTGTGTACTGAGGTTAGCACACCTGAGCGGACTAAAAAGGTACCCAAAAGTGAAAAAGAGAATGTGATAATTGACAGCAGAATGGTCCATATTTTGAGCGCGCCGCGCTTTTCCATGACCACTGCAGAATGCAACAGTGCCGTTCCTGAAAGCCAAGGCATAAATGATGCATTTTCAACTGGATCCCAAAACCACCAGCCGCCCCACCCCAGTTCATAATAAGCCCAATATGAGCCCATTGCGATGCCCGCAGTCAAAAACATCCATGCAGCGAGCGTCCAAGGGCGCACCCATCGCGCCCAAGCTGCATCAACGCGACCATCAACAAGCGCCGCCATAGCAAACGAAAATGCTACCGAAAACCCGACATAGCCGAGGTAAAGCATGGGCGGATGAATTGCCAATCCAATATCTTGCAAAACAGGGTTTAAGTCTCGGCCTTCTAGCGGGGGATTTTCAAGGCGTAAAAATGGATTGGATGTCAGCAATATGAATAGGAGAAAAGCAAACAGGATCATGCCTTGAAAAGCGAGCACATTGGCTTTCAGGCTCGCCGGAAGGTTGCTCCCAAACAGAGCTACCAAAGCGCCAAACAAAGCCAATATGGTTACCCACAGCAACATTGAGCCTTCGTGATTTCCCCATACTCCTGAAACTTTATAGATCAGCGGTTTCAGCGTGTGAGAATTTTCAACGACGTTTGCCACCGAAAAATCAGACACGACATAGGCGTAAGTTAAAGCGGCAAACGACATAAAAATCGTAGCAAAAAGACCAATTGCCGTACTTTGCCCAATTGCCATGAGTTTGGCATCGCGCACTTTTGCGCCGTAAATCGGGATGGTCGACTGCACAATTGACAAGGCCAGTGCCAAGACTAAAGCGAAGTGTCCCAGTTCAACAATCATTGCGGTCAACCCTGCTTTTTATCATTGTCCTTGCCAAACGCCTTTTTCTTTAAGGCTATCGGCGACTTCTTTTGGCATATAATTTTCGTCATGTTTGGCAAGCACACTGTCTGCAATGAATGCCCCATCCGAGCCAATTGCACCTTCTGTGACAACACCTTGTCCTTCGCGAAACAAGTCTGGCAAGATTCCTTCGTAGCTTACCTTTATTGTTTCAATGGTGTCAGTGACGGCAAAAGAGACTGTCGCACCTGCCCCGCGAACGACGCTTCCTTTTTCAACAAGCCCGCCTAAACGCAACCGAGTGCCTTGCGCGATAGGTGCTTTTACAAGGTCCGACGGTGTACGAAAGAATACAATCTCTTGACGTAAAGCAAACAAAACAAGCGCCGCCGCCAGTCCAAGCACACTCAACGCACCAAAAATTATTGCTAGTCTTTTTTGTTTTCTGCTCATTGTCCGGCGATACCCAATTCTTGCGCGAGTGCGTTTATTTCCATCAAACCAACTGCGTCATCCTTCAAACCTGTTCGAGCACGCTGCAGCGATTCTAAAGCTTTTTCAGGCTTGTTTAGGACTTTATAGGACCGAATTAATCGCTTCCATCCATCTTTGTTCAATGGGTCTTCGATAAGTTTTGCATCAAGTTGCGCCACCATGCTTTCGATCATTGCTGTACGATCGGACGGTGACATCGCGCCAGCTTGATCGACGTCCGTTTGCGTTGGACCTGGTGCGATTTGCTGAGGCCCCTTGGCAATCGCTTGATCGACGCGAGCGATCATATCGACCAACAAAGTGCGCCAAGGCGCATTGGCAGGCGCAGTTTGTAACAACATTTCAAACGCCTGCTTGGCCTCTTCAAACTTGCCCTGCTGCGCCAAATCGGTCGCCAGTAAAAGTTTGGGTTCTACATTGTCCGGATCAATTTTTATGGCGCGATTGTAGGCTGCCCGCGCCTGATCATTGGCCAATCCACCATTCAATCCAGTCCATGCCTGACCAATTCCAATTTCAAAAACAGCGGACGGCCCGAGTAGTTTTCCCGCCGTTTCGAACGCTTTAATTGCGTCTTCGAAACGAGCCAAACGCACGTAAATGGGCGCAAGAACGGCCCATCCTTGCCCATCGGATGGATTAGCAATTAAATGCGTTTCCGCCTTTGCAACAAGTACTTCCATTGACGCTTCGGCCGCAGGCACATTCAATCGGCTGGTAATGGGCTGATCACGTCTGTCAGGAGAGCCAATATTCGCATATATGCCCCAAGATATTACCGGAATGCTTAATGTTGCAGCGATCAGCAATGCACCTGAAAGTGCTGTCTGTGACTTTGCTTTGACATTTTTAATTGCCTCGTCTGCCTTTAGTATTCGGCGACTGACCTCAACGCGCGCTGTTGCCGCTTCCACCGGCGAGATAAGTTGCCTTTTTTCATCCGCGTCAATTTCGTGCAGCTGGTCTTTGTAAACCTCAATATCTGTAGCATCTGAAATGCTAGTATCGTCACGTAAAAAAGGAAATAGCGTCACCGCAACGGCAGCAAACGTCATGAAAGCGCAAATGATCCAAAACACCATGCAATCATATTAGTGCTTTTGACGGAAACCGGCAATGTGCAAGAACTTTAACGCAGTGGTCAATTAGACGCACTAATTGTAGCATTGTTGTCAGTCCAACAATGTCCAACTGCCATCATTGTTTCGACAGGCCGTGCCTCTCGTGGCATTTTTTACGCCGTTGATAGTCAGTTCGTGGTTGTACTGGCGACAATCTTGCGAACCAACGCGATACGGCTGCACTGCTTTAACCTGACCCAGCGCAGTACCATCGCTTCCAGCCCAATTAATGATCTCACCGGCTTTGCTATATTCGAGCGCTTTATATTCGGCATTCAGAGCAATCTGACGATCATTTGCATTCAGTGAACTGCCAATGGCACCACCAATGAGCCCGCCGCCGGAGATCGCAGCGGTGTTCGTTACGACCGGTGTTGGCGCAATTGGTGCTCGCTTAGTGGTACCAATTGTTTGGCATCCTGTTAAAATGATCAATGTTAAAAATAGTGGAATTCTTTTCGTCACAGTATTTTCACCATTCATTTTTGTGCGCTCGGCAATGTAATCGATACTTCAAGTCCACCAAGTTCGGACCGACCCAACTTCAGTTCACCGCCATATTCTCGCACAGTATCAGAAACAATTGAAAGCCCAAGTCCCGTACCCGGTTTGGATTCGTCCAGCCTTTTGCCGCGTTTTAACGCATCGAGCATTTGCTCATTGGTAAGTCCGGGCCCGTCATCGCCAATAGTAACCCGGAATCGCCCTTCAGCTCGTGTCGTTTTTAATTCTACCTTTGCCACACCCCATTTGGATGCATTTTCCAAGAGATTTCCCAATACTTCCTCAAAATCTTCAGATTCACCGGCAAAGACTATTTTATGTGGTTCGCCGACTTGAACAAATTCCAAATGCGGAGAAAGCTTGCGCATTACACGCAACATGCGTTCGATGATTGGCTGAATAGGCGCGCGAAAAACTACGCTCTCTCTTTGCGAAGCAACGCGGGCGCGTTGCAAATAGTGCTGTATTTGCGTTTGCATGGCGCTGGCTTGCTCACCAATCAATTTCCCCTGCTTGCCACCAAACGACTGACCCTCATTGATAATACCCGACAATGGTGTTTTTAGCGAATGTGCCAAATTACCGACTTGCGTTCGAGAGCGTTCAACAATGCGTCGGTTGTTGTCTATCAGCGCATTCATTTCGTTTGCGAGCGGCTCTATTTCTTGAGGAAACGCTCCGTCCAAATGCTGAGCACGTCCTTCCCTTATTTGGCTGAGCGCTTGGGTAACGTGCTTTAAGGGATTAAGACCAGCCATAATGGCCAGTGCGTTGACCGCAATGCTGCCAACCCCAAACAAAATTAGATAGCGGTAGAGCGCCCAAGAAAAATCAGATATTTCAGCTTCAAACTCGTTGCGGTTGCCCATCACGCGAAACCGAGCGATTTTATCTTCGCTGCCCATTGTCACTTCAGTTTCAAACACGTCTACTGTTTCGCCATCTAAACCTTGTGTTTGAAAGTTACGACGAAATAGATTGTTGAATGGTGTCATTGCTGTGTCAACAGTCCCAATCTCTCCACCAACCATTGAGGCTGATTGCAAAACTCCAATCACAGAGTCACTGGCTGGTTCGATTGTCCAATACCAACCAGATCTTGGCGCGGAATAACGCAAATCGCTAAGCTCAGGAGCCCCTTGCAGTCGTCCCTGCGGGTCGATGCTGGTCGCTGCGATGAGATTGAAAAGATGGGCCGACAAGAGGCTGGAATAATTCTTTTCTGCAGCAGTGCGGTAAAGAGATGTGATGACGCCGGCAATAATAACCAGCGAAAGTGCCGCCCATAGCGTCGAAAGTAAAATTGCGCGCCATGCCAGCGAACTTGGCAAAAAGCGTGAGAGGAACGTTGATATTTGGTTGGCCGCCAAATTATGCCACCATTATTGACTTTGAACGCTTGGCTCGGTCATCCGGTACCCCATGCCGCGAATGGTCTCAATCATATCGACGCCCATTTTTTTGCGCAGCCTTCCAACGAAAACCTCAATCGTGTTGGAGTCCCGATCAAAGTCCTGGTCATAGAGATGCTCTACTAACACTGTTCGCGAAACGACTTCGCCCTTGTGATGCATAAGGTATTCGAGCAAACGGAACTCTAGAGAGGTCAATTTCAAAGCGGTGCCATTGATAGTTGCCTTTGAAGAGCGCGTATCCAGTCGCAATGGTCCACACAGAATTTCAGACGATGCGTGGCCAGCGGCACGGCGTATCAAAGCCCTGAGCCGTGCCAAAACCTCTTCTACGTGAAATGGCTTAGTCACGTAATCGTCAGCGCCCGCATCGATGCCTGCGACTTTATCGCTCCAGCGATCCCGCGCGGTGAGCATCAGAACAGGCATTTTCTTTCCGTCGGTTCGCCATCGCTCCAGTACACTCAAGCCATCCATTTGGGGCAAGCCTATGTCTAAGATGACAGCATCATAGGGTTCGGTATCGCCGAGAAAATGTCCCTCTTCACCGTCGAACGCTTTGTCCACGACATAGCCTTGTCCCTCCAGCGCTTGGCAGAGTTGGCGGTTGAGGTCTTTGTCGTCTTCGACAACCAACAGTCTCATGATGATTCCTGAATTTTTTGGCGTATTGGAGACAGTACAACGGCATTTGGAAAAATCAAATGCCGCTGACATCGGAACTGAATGTTACTGCGGTACTTCCAATGCCACCCGTTTTGGCCGCGCACCGTCCTTGCCAGGAACAAGAACGACTAATTTGCAAACAGGAACACCATCGACTGTTTCTGGCGAAGCTTTGGCCAATTCACCGCCAAGCTCAGCGGCCTTGTCTTGCCCAACGGCAAAACAGTCAGCTTCAACTTGCACCAAATATCGCGAATCTCCGGCAATTTTCAGACCCATCAAAGGGCCGGCAAATGCTGATTGCGCGGTCAAAAGTGCAAACACAAGGGAGAGTGAGATCGTGCGGTTCGTTTTCATGAAGCACATATATTATAGCTTGGCTGAACAGCAAATGAATGAATGGCTGATTCAGGCAATTTTTTGAGATGCACTCATACGCCCAAATATAGCGATAACACCCATGATCGCCGTAATGCCTTGAATGATAGAGTCGGCCAATGCACCGTTATCCAACACTCCTGCGGGCAGGCCCATCAGTCCTGCAAACGAAGTGACAATTGTGATAATCGCCGCCCAAATGGTTTTAGAAAGATACCACGGTTTCAATGCAGTCATTTTTATACTCTTTCGTGTTTGATGTTAAATTGTGAAATTTAAAGTTTGCGCCAATCCCGGCAATCCATTTGCCGAAACTTGATTGATTTCAATCGAGCCCGAACTGGGCCCTGCCCCAAAGTCCGTTATCAAATCAGCAGCGGCATAATTCCATTGGGTTGTATTGACAGCAACCTGTCGTTTTGCCGTGAGATCTACGCTGCGTATCGTTATCTCGTATGCTTCCGGCACTTCCAGCAATGGGATTTCGGCGTCTTCCCAACTATCGGCGTTAACTGCGCCGCAGCGCTTCCAAGAAAAAAGCCGATCGCCATTGCTCAGCTTTTTAGTGCGCAAGTGCACAGGCGCATTGGCCTTTTTCGAACGTGTTGCCGGGGCAACCGCTTGACTGGTAAAATGCTGGTCAGAGATAACTTTGTTAATTGGACCCACACGCCAGTTCAGCGCCATGCTGGCTTCAAGGTCAGATAATTTCAACGGTTTGATAGCATTATCAAGAAGCACAAACCGTGCGCCGATGGATGCGCCAATTGCCATCGCATCAATGGTGCCCACTTGTCCTCGCAGCAGTTTTTTTAGCCGCCACCGCCCTGGACTTATTTCTGTGGCTTGACCAAACTGTATGATTTCCCAAGCGCCATTGCTGCATAAAACAGCAGCTGAATTTGCACCATTGAGCAAGGAAAGGTCTGATTGACTGGTCAATCCCCCTTGCACCAAGTCAACATCAAACCAAACATTGGTGGCAAATCTGCCTGCCATTCCTACAGGTAATGGGCTTGCAAGCGTTCCAACAAAGGCTGGCTCAAACACTG
>JBGTAU010000409.1:0-7689 GCA_041749675.1 Rhizobiaceae bacterium
GGACCGCCCCAAATCAGCGGAATTTAACCAAGGGAGAAACCACATGAAAACCAAACTATTCGCTGCCGCTCTATTGAGCGCATCAGCACTATTTTCAGGCCAGTCCGTGGCTCAGGAAATCTACTTTCCGATCATCGCCAAAGGCTTCAGCCATCAGTTCTGGCAAGCTGTGAAACTGGGCGCTGAAAACGCCGCCAAGGCCAACAACGTCACCATTACGTTTGAAGCGCCAAGCACAGAAGCTGAAATCGACAAGCAGACCGATATGTTGAATGCTGCGATTGCCAAGAAGCCACAAGGCCTCGGCTTTGCCGCGCTCGATTCCAAAGCACAAGTTCCATCGCTGCAAAAAGCTGCAGATGCTGGCATTCCGATTGTTGCTTTTGACTCCGGCGTTGATTCAGATCTGCCATTGGCAACGTGCACCACCGACAACATCAATGCAGCCGGCGCTGCAGCTGATAAACTTGCCGAAGCCATTGGCGGCGAAGGCGAAGTGGCGGCAGAAATTCACGACCAAACCTCCGCAACCGGCATCGGCCGCCGCGATGGTTTCGTGAACCGCATCAAAGAAAAATATCCAAAGATCACATTGGTTGACATCAAATATGCCAACGATGCGCTCAAAGCTGCTGACGACATCAAAGCTACTTTGCAAGCATTTCCAAATCTGAAAGGCGTCTTTGCTTCGAATGAAGGCGCTGCAATCGGTCTGGCTGTTGCGATCAAAGAAACCAAAGCCAAGATCGTTGGCGTTGGCTATGATTCCGGTAAGAGCCAAAAAGACGCGATCAACGATGGCACGCTGATTGGCTCAATCTCGCAAAACCCAGTCGGTATTGGCGAATGCGTGGTGAACTCGCTGGCGAAGGCTGTGAAGGGCGAGAAGCTCGAAAAAGTCATCGACACCGGTTTCGTCTGGTACGACAAGACCAACATGAACGACCCAGCTGTCGCTGCTGTTCTTTACGATTGAGAACTGAGGCGATCACGTTACGTACCTTACAACCTTTCCAGAGGCGCGTTTAGTGAGAGCTGATTTTAAAACTGCCCAGCCTCTTAGCGATTGAGAGGCTGGGCAATTTGCTTCAAGTTAGATGCACTCACGCGGATAAATTTCAAACGGCAAAACAGCACTACTGCCCTAATTCTGCACCGCGTATCACGGCAGAAAAGAAGCATAGGATTTGATGGACGCCCGTTATGCTAAAAAAAGTCGTAGGGATGAATGCAAAATTATGACACTACGTATTGGAATTATCGGTGCTGGCATCATGGGAGCAGACCATGCTCGCATATTTGCAGAAGAAGTACCGGGCACAAGTTTGCAGGTAATCTGTGATGCCGATCAGGCGCGCGCAAAATCAGTCGCAGAAACAACTGGCGCTAAAAATGTGATCAGTGATCCGCTCGCTTTGATCAATGATCCATCGGTTGATGCCGTGGTGATTGCCGCGCCCGATCAGTTCCACGCGCCATTAACATTGGCCTGCATTGCAGCGGGCAAACATGTGCTGTGCGAAAAACCATTGTCGCAGGACAGCAAAGAATGTCTGTCGGTCCTTGCCGCAGAAGAAAAATCTGGAAAGCATTTCGTGCAAATCGGCTTCATGCGTCGGTTTGATCCGTCTTACACTGAAATAAAGTCCATGTTGGTGCGCGGCGATTTGGGCAAAGCGTTGATGTTTCACTGCTTCCACAGGAACGTTGCGCCCGCCTATGATTTTCGCCCTGAAATGGCAATCTGTAATTCCGCGCCGCACGAGTTTGACGTGGCGCGTTGGATGTTGGATTCAGATTTCAAATCGATCAGCGTGTTTCGTCCACCCACAGGCGGTGAAACAGCGCCCGTTTTCATGGTACTCGAAACAATCGCGGGTCATTTGGTCAACATCGAAGTGAACATCAGCGCGACCTACGGCTATGACGTGCGCGGCGAACTGGTAGGAGAAAAAGGGACAGCGCTCATGCGTGCACCTGTGAATGCCGACATCAATCTTGGGCTTAAGCAGATGAGCACCTATCCCGCGGATTGGCGCCCGCGCTTTGTCGATGCGTATCGCCAACAAAACCGCGCTTGGGTGAAATCTGTCAATACCGGTAAGCCCAATCTGGGCGCAACGGCATGGGACGGTTATTGCGCGACTGTTGTCGCAGAAGCTGGCGTTGAAGCATTGCACAAAGGCAAAACCATTGCTGTGACTCAAATCGTCAAACCAAAATTTTATATGTGAGGCCCAAGTAAAAATCGGAATGGTTACAGATTCGCGCGGACTTCTGCACCGCACTTTAATCTTAAGTCCTTGTTGAGCGACACTTCGGCGCGCAAAGCTTTTGTTGATGCGGCCCAGCAAGGCAATCCTGAGATCATTGTTGCTCAACGCTCTGCGGCCATTAATCGTTTTCCGCCAGATGCATACCTGTAATATATTTGAAAAATTTGGTGGAGCCAGGCGGAATCGAACCGCCGACCTCTTGCATGCCATGCAAGCGCTCTACCAATTGAGCTATGGCCCCATCTAAAACACTCGAGGTTGGTTGCCTGAGTGGTCGCATCTCACGGTGAACCGTAAGGTTAATCGGCGGGTTCATAAAACCCGCCGCTTAGAATATCAAGCACTAAATCAGCTAAATGAGCGCTGATTGAAAGTATGGATTAAACTTCTTCTTCGCCTTCCGGCACGCCGCCCAGAAGATCAGACATATTGTCATCATCTTCTTCTTCGGTTTCCAAGAATGTGTCTTCGGCATCATCGCCAAGATCCACATCATCATCACCCAAATCCGGCAAATCATCGCCTTCGGCCTTATCATCGCCGTCCGCATCATCCATTGGTGCGAATTCAACTGTATCAACGGCAACTGTTGCTTCTTGATCTTCGGCCTCATCTTCCTCGATACGCGCTTCGCGGCGCACTTGCTCGAAGGCGGTCAAAGGATAAGCGATGCCGGTGTATGGCGAAACAATCGGGTCTTTGCCCAAATCGTAAAATTTCTTGCCAGTTTCTGGGCAGGTACGTTTCGTTCCAAGGTCTGCTTTTGCCACGGATAAGCCTCTTCATGTCGGTTGGGACGGGCAGGATCAAAAATACTCTGATGCCGATGCCAAATAAAATTTCGCGCGTGCATAGCCTCAAAATATCGAGTTTGTCAAAGCCTAACCGTAAATGACTGCTCAGAGGCGCTAACTCTAGGGTGACCGCACAAAAAACCTGTGTTAGACGGCGCTGGCAATATCAAATTCCAGTCATAAAGTTCATCCGCCATGTCGCACGCCTCCGCCGCCCGCCCCGCCACTGCCCGCCGCTCGGAAAATCTGAGGGGCACTGTCTCAATCCCCGGCGATAAGTCCATCTCGCATCGCTCGTTCATGTTCGGCGGCCTCGCCTCTGGCATTACGCGCATCACGGGGCTGCTTGAGGGCGAAGATGTCATCAACACCGGCAAAGCAATGGCCGCGATGGGCGCAAAGATTGAGAAGAATGGCGCGGAGTGGATCATCCACGGCACTGGCAATGGCTGCCTGTTGCAGCCGCAGGCGCCGCTGGATTTCGGCAATGCCGGCACAGGTTCGCGCCTGACCATGGGGCTCGTCGGCGTCTATGATATGGAAACCACCTTCATTGGCGATGCCAGTTTGCAAAGCCGCCCGATGAAGCGCGTGCTCGATCCGCTGCGCCAAATGGGCGTGCAAGTGGCGGCCTCCGAGGGCGACCGTATGCCGCTCACATTGCGTGGGCCCAAAACCGCCGCGCCAATTTCCTACCGCGTCCCGATGGCGTCAGCGCAAGTGAAATCCGCTGTGCTGCTGGCGGGCCTTAATACGCCCGGCATCACAACTGTCATCGAACCGATCATGACGCGCGACCATACCGAAAAAATGCTCAAAGGTTTTGGTGCTAATCTCGAGGTGACGACAGACAAAGACGGCGTGCGCCATATCCAAATCGAGGGGCGGGGCAAGCTCACCGGCCAGACCATTGATGTGCCGGGCGATCCGTCGTCTACCGCCTTTCCGCTGGTCGCCGCAATTATTGTTCCTGGCTCCGATGTCACCATCAAAAATGTGCTCATGAACCCGACCCGCACCGGCCTCATTCTCACCTTGCAAGAAATGGGCGCGAGCATTGAGGTCAACAACGCGCGCCTCGCTGGCGGCGAAGACGTGGCGGATTTGCGCGTGCGCTCGTCCGACCTCAAAGGCGTCACCGTACCAGCAGACCGCGCCCCATCCATGATTGATGAATATCCCGTGCTCGCTGTCGCTGCGAGCTTCGCTGAGGGCGAGACCAAAATGCTCGGCCTCGATGAACTGCGCGTCAAAGAGAGCGACCGCCTCGCCGCCGTCGCTCGTGGTCTCGAGGCCAATGGCGTTGACTGCACCGAAGGCCACGACTGGCTCACCGTCCGCGGCATCCCAAGCGGCAAAGCCCTCGGCGGCGGCACAGTAGCCACCCATCTCGATCATCGTATTGCCATGGCGTTCTTGGTCATGGGTCTGGCAGCTGAAAAGCCAGTGACAGTGGATGATGCCACGATGATTGCCACCAGCTTTCCGGAGTTTATGGATTTGATGACAGGATTGGGGGCTGAGATCGAGTGAATAATGCTAAGTCTTCTATTTCTGGGCTGTATCCCGTTTGCATTCTTCGCGCTCGAAAGATTTCATTTTAAGGTCCGCCATGGCGGGTTTGCCGTCATTTTTTATGTATTTTGTTTGCAAACTTTCCTGATTTTGGCCACTAATTTGATGCATCGAGTCGATGTCATTGACCCGGAAAGCACAATCGGAATGCTGATCGTTGTGGCGGGGGGGCTATCGCTTTACACAATATTCGTCACCGTTTCGCTTGCACTGGTTTGTGCTATCTTTTGGTTTCTCATGAAAATCGGCGAAAGAATTTTCTCGGACAAAAAGTAATCGCACTGCATAAATCTGATGGTGAATAAAAAGGCTGCCTTACATGTACCAACCCGTCCATTTCGTCGAATCAGACCTTTCCACTTTGCATACGCTCATCCGCGCCTATCCTCTCGGGTTATTGATCTCGGCTGATGCCAACGATTTGCAAGCCAATCCTATACCCTTTTTACTCGACCCAAGCGCTGGCCCGCATGGCACTTTGCGCGCCCATGTGGCACGTGCCAATCCGCAGTGGCAGCATTTGCAAAGTGGCGCGAAGGCGCTGGTGGTGTTTCAGGGCAGCGATGCCTATGTCACGCCCTCTTGGTATGAAACCAAGAAGGAGCATGGCAAGGTCGTCCCCACATGGAATTATGTGTGCGTGCAGGTGCGCGGCACGGTGAAAATCATGGATGATCCCACATGGCTGCACAGCCAGCTTACCGCGCTCACCGCGCAACATGAGGGCAGTAGAACTGAAGCATGGTCAGTTGACGATGCGCCAGTGAACTTTATCGAGATGCAAAAGCGTGCGATTGTTGGCATCGAGATAGAAATTACTGAGATTGCCGGTAAATGGAAAGTCAGCCAAAATCGTGTCTTGTCGGATAGGGCAGGCGTGGCGGCGGGGCTTGTTCATGAAGGCAATCATGAAATGGCGGCTTTGGTCGCCAAGAAAGTGTGAAGACTATGACATCTAAAGTGGCACTCATCATCGGCGGCGGTTCAGGCATGGGCGCAGCAGCAGCCCGCAAACTCAACGCGGACGGTTATACGGTCGCTATCATGTCATCGTCGGGCAAAGGCGAGGCGCTGGCCAATGAACTTGGCGGGCTTGGCTTCACCGGTTCAAACCTCAATGTCGATGATCTCAAGCGCTTCGTTGATCTCTCAATGGAAAAATTCGGACGCATAGATGCGCTGGTCAATTCCGCAGGACACGGCCCGCGCGCGCCATTGCTGGAAATCACAGATGAGCAATGGCACACCGGCATTGACGTCTATTTCATGAACGTCGTGCGCGCCACGCGCCTCGTTGCGCCGATTATGATTGCGCAAAAATCCGGCGCGATTGTCAATATTTCCACCGCGTGGGTAAATGAACCCACCGCCATGTTCCCCACGTCAGCTGTCGCCCGCGCTGGCCTTGCCGCCTACACCAAACTCTTCGCCGAAAGCCACGCCGCGCACAATGTGCGCATGAACAATGTCTTGCCCGGCTGGATCGATAGCCTGCCGCAAACCAGCGAGCGCCGCGATACCGTACCAATAGGCCGCTATGGCACGTCGGAAGAAATTGCTGCGACAATTGCTTTTCTTATATCCGATGGCGCAGGCTACATCACCGGCCAAAGCCTGCGCGTCGACGGCGGGTTGATGCGGAGCGTTTGAGTGACTGGTTACCCTCTCATCATCGCCATTGACGGTCCCGCTGCCACCGGCAAGGGCACGCTCGCGCGCCGATTGGCTGACAAATATCATCTGCCGCATTTAGACACCGGCCTCACTTACCGCGCCGTTGGCTATGCTATGCTGGAGGCGGGCTTATCGCTGGATGATGAAGCTGCCGCCACGCGCACGGCTCAAACAGTTGATTTGTCAAACCTAGATCGCGCGATTCTCGCAGCCCATCACGTCGGCGAGGCCGCATCAAAAGTAGCGGTTATCCCTGACGTGCGTAAAATACTCGTCGAAAAACAGCGTGCTTTCGCATCCCAGCCCCAAGGCGCTGTGCTTGATGGGCGTGACATCGGCACCGTCGTTTGCCCAAACGCCACGGTAAAGCTTTATGTCACTGCATCCCCCGAAGTGCGCGCCAAGCGCCGCTTTGATGAAGAACTGATGCGCAGCGGCGATGCCGATTTTGAAGCCATATTAGATGATATCGAGCGGCGCGACGCGCGTGATATGGGGCGCGCCGATTCACCCCTAAAACCGGCCGCAGATGCGCACTTGCTAGATACCTCCAATATGGGTATAGAGGCCGCGTTTTCGGCAGCTGTCTCGATCATTGAAAAGATCAAGGCTGACAAAAACAAATAACCGCCGCACGGCCGGTCTTTGCACCGGATTTTGATGGTTCTCAAGAATTGTCAAAACGTCAGCCCGCAAATGGGTGGATTGGCTAGCGCGGCAAACGCAACTCGAACCAAGGTGCCACGACGTTAAGTCCGCAAAGTTCGGACTAAGGTCATCCAGGAGAACGTATGTCTAAAACCAATCCAACGCGCGAAGATTTCGCCGCGCTACTCGAAGAATCATTTGTTACCAACGACCTTTCCGAAGGTTCAGTTGTAAAAGGTCGCATCATTGCCCTCGAAAAAGACATGGTCGTCATTGACGCCGGTCTGAAAGTTGAAGGCCGCGTTGCGCTTAAAGAATTTGGCGCGCAAGCCAAAGACGGCTCGTTAAAGCCGGGCGTTATGGTCGACATTTATGTTGAGCGTATTGAAAACGCCCTCGGCGAAGCTGTTCTGTCGCGCGAAAAAGCCCGCCGTGAAGAAAGCTGGATCAAGCTTGAAGAAAAGTTCGCCCGCGCAGAACGCGTAGAAGGCACAATCTTCAACGTGGTCAAAGGCGGCTTCACCGTCGATCTCGATGGCGCAACGGCCTTCTTGCCACGCTCACAAGTGGACATTCGTCCAATCCGCGATGTCGCTCCATTGATGCACATTGCTCAGCCATTCGAAATTCTCAAGATGGATAAGCGCCGTGGCAACATCGTTGTTTCGCGTCGTTCCGTGCTTGAAGAGTCCCGTGCAGAACAACGCTCGGAAATCGTACAG
>JBGTAU010000410.1:0-1610 GCA_041749675.1 Rhizobiaceae bacterium
CGCCGCTTGTAAATCGCTTTACAGTTCGAATTCGGCCTATGCATCCAGTCAGGCGAACTTGGAGCGCAGCCCTTTGGCAAGCGATATGGTGTTTGCTGACAACACACCAGAACAGATTGCCGCTCAAACGTTGACCGTGCAAGGTGACCCGTCAGCTGGCTTCACTGGCAGCGTGACGATTGGCTTGGCTGGCGCGTAACGGGAACGTTATTTCAATGTGCTCGCGCGTTGTGACACGGGCACTGTATGAAAAAAGTATCCACAATTGTAGCGCTTCTTGCGGCATCGGTTTGCATAGTTCCGGCAACTGCTGGAAGTCGATTGCCTGATGGCGGTACGGTTTCCTATGCCTCCGGTAATATTGCAAAGGCTTGGTATAGCGAGCCAACCGGCCGCTATGATCATGGCGTTTTAGGGGATGATGTTGAGGGTGGTGCGTTAACTGTGCAGGCACGGGATGGATCAATTTCGTCGCTCGTGCTGGATGAAACTTTGGTGTTCGAGGATATCACACCGCGTTTGGCAGACCTCAATGGTGACGGCAATGTTGAAGTCATCACAATTGTTTCCTCACTAACCGCTGGAGGTTCACTGGCAGTTTTTGGACTGAAGAATGAAAAGCTACAGCTCGCCGCCAAAACCAATTTTAGAGGTAAAACCCATCGTTGGCTGAATATTGCTGGCGTTGCTGATTACAACGGCGACGGCAAAACAGACGTTGCGCTGGTTAAGACACCGCACCTTGGCGGTGCACTTGAAGTATGGAGTTTTTTTGGCAACGCCCTTCGTCTGGTTGGATCCATCAATGGATTTTCCAACCATGTCATTGGTACCCGCGATCTCGATATGAGTGTGAGTGTTGATATTAACGACGATGATATTCCTGAAATCCTTGTACCTTCTGCAGACAGGACCAGCCTTCGCCTCGTCGGTTTTGTCGACGGAGAATTGCGGGAAATCGCGAGTTTTGCCCTGAACGGCCATGTCGTTGGTAACTTCAAGATGTTGGACGATGCGAAGATTGAGGTGGGCTTGGAAAAGGGGCTAAGGCAAATCGTTTCGCTCAAATGATGATGTTCATAGTCGTTCAGCAGGGATGGAACCTTGCTGCAAGAATGCTATTAACGGCGCATGACAACACAGCTCTACACCCATCCAATTTTCCTTGAACACTTGACCCCGCCCGGCCATCCAGAGCGGCCCGACCGGCTGCGGGCGCTCGAGAAGGCGTTGGCCGATCCGGCTTTTGAGCAGCTTGTGAGGGTGGAAGCGCCGCGCGGGCGTGAGGAAATGATCCTATTTGCCCATCCGGAGGAGCATATGGCGCGGGTTGCCATGGCTGTGCCTGAGACCGGAATGAGCCGGATTGATGAAGACACTGTCGTTTCTCCAAAGAGTTTCGAGGCGGCGATGCATGCTATTGGCGCTGTAACCGCAGGCGTTGATGCGATTTTTAGAGGCGAGGCGGACAATGCATTCATCGCGGCGCGTCCGCCCGGTCACCATGCCGAGCGTGAGACCGCGATGGGCTTTTGTCTGTTCAATCATATCGCCATCGCTGCACGTCATGCCCAGAAGGTGCATGGTGCTGAGCGGGTGGCGATTGTGGA
>JBGTAU010000411.1:0-4215 GCA_041749675.1 Rhizobiaceae bacterium
GCCAACGCCGCCCTTGCCGGACGCAACGGCGATGATTGCCCCAACGCCCGGAACTCCCAACTTGCCTGCAGGCTTGCTATGCTGGTGACCGTGTGCCGGTGCTTTAGGGGCGCCCGCTGATGCCTTCTTTTCGGCGGTTAACGCGGCAACAGCAGTTTGCACGCCCGGCATTCTGGCAACGACCGCCTCTGCCGCCGCACGCAAATGCTCAAGTTCCTGAGCGCGTTCAGCCGGGACCGACAGCGAGAAAAATACCTTTCCGTTAGACACGAAAACACCCGATACCATACCCAATGATACAATATCGCCCTGCCCGTCTGGACCTCTCACGCTCTTCAGCGCATTCATCACAGATTGTTGTGTTACATCGGACATGGCAAACTTTCATTTGGGAGTGGAATTTGTCTTAATGCGTAAAGGCTTTGCGCAGGGTGGCATTCTCGTTAGCATAGCACTCATAAAATCGGCAATGTCCGATTATCAAGTGATGGGCAAACTTCTTAATGGCAATTGATAACGCACAATTGAGCAATCCAATACGAGACACTTCCGCACAAGCCATACGGCTTGCAAAGACCCTTGTGCGCTCAGCCAAGTTTGGAGCAATCGGTGTTATTGAGCCGATCACAAAAGAGCCTTTTGTCAGCCGCGTCGCAGTGGCAACGGCTATGAACGGCGCCCCGTTGATTCTCATTTCGAATTTATCCACGCACACCCAAGCATTACGCGCCGATTCGCGCTGTTCCATACTTCTGGGCGAACCAGCAAAAGGCGACCCATTGGCCTATCCGCGTGTTACACTTCAATGTGAAGCCGAGTTTTTGGATAGAGACGGTACAACTGGTCAACAGGTTCGTGACCGATACCTGCGACGAAATCCTAAGGGTAAACTTTATGCCGATTTTGGTGATTTTTCATTTGTAAGATTGAATCCAAAACGGGCCTCCCTGAATGGAGGTTTCGGGCAAGCCTTTCGCTTAACCGATACGGACTTGTTATGCGATATTCACGAATCCACCCTTTTTGAACAGGCAGAGACCGATATTTTGCATCATATGAATTCAAATCATCAAAATGCGGTACAAAGCATTGGGAAGTTTGTCAGCGAAAAGTATGCGCGAAAGTGGAGAATCACAGGGGTCGATCCAGATGGCATAGACCTTTCTGGCGCAGACACATCAACACGAGTTTGGTTTGACTCGCCCGCAACTTCAATCAACGATGTACGCCTAAAGTTGATAGATTTGGCAACACGCTCGCAAAAGAGTTAGTTGTCAAAAATTAATGAACAGTGCGTACTCTATTTTGAGACAAATCATACTCATGCCCCCTATTAACTTTTTTGTATTCCGCCTATGTCTCATAATGGGACGGGATTCATCTACCATGGTATTTGAATTCCTTAAGGATGGAATTCATGACGCCGGACGAATTAGAACCAATGTCTGCGAGTGCAGCACGTTTGCTGGCTGCTCTCGCCAATCAAAAAAGACTCATGATAATGAGTTATTTATTCCAAGGTGAACTGTCGGTCTCAGCACTGGCTGAACGCGTTTCCCTCAGTCAATCTGCATTGTCACAGCACTTAGCAAAATTGCGAAACCTCGATATCGTTGGAACGCGCCGTGAGGGTCAAACGATCTATTATTCCGCTAAAAGTGAGCGCACACGCATCATTGTTGAGGCAATAGGCAAGGCATTTGTTGCAGGCTAAGCAGATTGCTGGCAAGACATTCACATTGTGAATATCATCAAAATTACAGATGCGTCCGATCCGAGGCTCGACCGTTATCGAAACATTCGAGAGCGCGATTTAGTAGCACGCGACAAGCACTTTATTGCCGAAGGCAAAGTTGTACTAAACGTGCTGCTCACTTCTGAAACCTTTCAGGCTGAGTCGGTGTTGGTACTGGAAAGTCGATTTTCTGGCATACGCACTCTGCTGGAGTCCGTGCGGTATGATTCGCCAGTCTATGTGGTCAATTCCATTGTTATGGAACAAATCGCAGGTTTTTCGATACATCGCGGGATATTGGCGATCGGTCGATACAAAACCAGTGTCGATGTTCAATTATCATTCGGGGAAGACGCTTTGGTTGTCGTTTTGGCTGGCCTGTCAAACCATGACAATGTCGGCGCAATCTTTCGCAACGCAGCCGCCTTTCAAGCCGATGCCATACTGCTAGACGAACAAAGCTGCGACCCGCTGTACCGCAAAGCCCTTCGTGTCTCTGTCGGTGCGGTTCTGAAGGTGCCATTCATCAAAGCCGGAACCCTCGATCAAATCGCCGATCAATTAGTTGCGGATAATTTCCTATTGGCGGCCCTTTCACCAAGCGGCACGCAAAGCATTGCGAACATCCCCAAGACGGGTCGTCGGGCTCTTATTCTGGGCAGCGAAGGCGAAGGATTGCCACAATCACTTTTGAATAGATTAAGTGCTTGGACCATCCCCATGGCTCAAGATTTTGACAGCTTGAATGTGGGGACCGCGTCTGGCATCGCACTATTTCATGCCAGCGTATTTTCAACTGTGTAAATTAGCCACCACGCGCTGACTTCTGAAGGGCGAGTATCCGCTCAGCAAGACTTTCAGGCAGTTCTGCTTGCGCATTTGCGCCAGGCAAATTGGAGGCTTTTCCAGCGGGTTGTAATAATCTTGGGATTGGAGATTTTGCGCCTTCAGACTCCGCCGTGATCGAAACGATCTTAGCCGTCAAATCATGAACTTGTGAGCGAAGTTTAGCATCACTCTTCACTTGTGTCGTACCGACACCGTTTGCGTTTTTAAGTTCTTGTACCAGAGCTTCTTTTTCTTCACTCAATTGTCGAACCATTGCAACGAGGCGAGCATTATTGTCTTCGAGTTTCTTCATCTCGCGTACCATTTCGTTTGATAATGCGTCAGCCGGCTTGCGGTTGGTATCAAGGAGCTTGGCGATATCGCGCTCCAACTGTTGATTGCGCTGATTGGCAGCTTGAAGCTGACGTTTAATGGCATTCTGTTCTTCCAAGGCCAATTTCGCACTGTTTTTCAACCGAACAAGTTCATTCTCGCGGCGCTCAATTCGCTCATCTCGATCGCTCAATTGGCTGATCAACCGTTCCGTTTTGCGCTCCAAATCGACCAATCGCTTAGCGTCACTGCGCACAGACTCGCGCGCCGTTTGCATGTCTTTGGTGGTTTGACGCAGCTTTTCTTCGAGTGATTTTCGTGTGATATTAAGTTCCCGCATCCGGCTATTCAATTGATCTTGCTCGGTCACCTTGGTAACCAATTCGATGCGCCGACTGTCTCCATCAATCTTCAATTCTGTAATTGATTTATCGCGGGCTTCAATCGCGGTATTAAGATCTGCGATCTGGCTTTCAAGTTCACTGTGCACGGTTCCAAGATAAGCAATGTCTTTTTCGCGGTCAGCCAGCTCAACTTTCAAATTTTCAAGTTGGCCATTGCGTTCTGCCAACTCGTTGTCTTTTACAATACTCTCTTCGAGCAGAACCCGCGCCTTCTCGCGCTGCACGGCAGCGTCCGCTCGTTGCTCTGTTAATTTTTCTTGCAGCGACTTCGCTTTGATTTCAATTTTGCGCAGGGCAATAGCAAACTCGGCACGTTGCTGGTCTTTGTCTGCCTGCACTTCGTTGAGTGTCAGAGGGGTTGAGGCTTCGATCCGTTGCCGAGTTAGCGCGGCGGCACGACGCCAAATGGCAGGCGCAGCCGCCATCGCAAGGAAAGCAGCCGACAAAAAGCCGAGAATAAATAAGAGTGCTGTCTGAACCAAGCCCGGTACAATCCATCAACAAATTTGGTTGCCATTTTAGAAATAGGTTGAATACCTATTCTCGCACAGCCTAATAATTTTTGGAATAGCAGAGTACATCCAATTTTACAGCTAAACAAATTTCAACCTGATTATTGAATCAAAATGGGTTCCAAGTTGGACGTTGCGTCAGTTTTAGATAGCCAACATTAACTCCAAGCCGCGCGCCAACACCGGTGCGCACCGGAACAAGCAACATATTTTGATGCTTCATGACATTAAAGCCAACGCCAGCAATAAAATAAGCAGAGCCCGCAACGCCGCCAAAGCGGCCATACATTTGGTTCACATCAGACAAATTATACACAAGCATCATAGTGCGATTGCCGGTGCCGCCAAAATCCCAGCCAATCGACGGGCCCTGCCAGAACAATTTATGATCGCCCGCATTCTT
>JBGTAU010000412.1:0-2869 GCA_041749675.1 Rhizobiaceae bacterium
GCCATCACCAGGTAATCGGCGGCCAGCTCTAAGCGGATCTTTTGAGCGCTTCTAATGAACACAAGATATTGTTCAGCCAAAGCCAATATTGAAATCCGCGCGAGATCAACCTTTTGATTGCGTGCCAAATGCAAAAGCAAATCCAGCGGACCTTCAAATCCATCGACGTCAATATTAAGCGCGGGATCAGACTGCGTGCGATCCTCTGCGTCCTGCCACAGATTTTCAAGCGGTATACCGCCTTTGTCCTGTTTTTTGCGGATCGCATTCATCGCCCGTGCCGTTCCTATCCTGTCATGCGAGGTAAGCCAAATGATTGGCGAACGCATCGCGCATTGCTACTTCGTCGTCGTCAAACGCATCGGCAAGTCGTGCCAACGCCGCATTCGCTCGTTTTAAAGCCTTAGCTTTAAGAACAGGCGTATTGTCTGCAACGGCCTTCATTTCATCCATCACGCCATTGCAGTGCAATACGACATCGCACCCCCCGGCGAAAATTGCACGGGTCCTTTGTGCTAAATCCCCAGATAGTGCATTCATGGAGGCGTCATCGCTCATCAAAAGGCCATCAAAGCCGATATATCCGCGAATTATTTCGTCGACGACCTTCTTCGATGTGGTCGCAGGGCTCTCAGGATCAATCGCGATGAACACCAAATGACCGGTCATTGCCATTGGCATATCGGCGAGCGCTCGAAATGGCACGAAGTCATGGGCTTCCAGTTCAGCCAAACTTGCGTCCACAATCGGCAAATTATGATGACTGTCCGCAAAACCGCGACCGTGGCCCGGCATATGTTTGATCACTGGCAATATGCCGCCTTCCATCAAACCTTCAGCGGCGGCTCTGCCCATTTCTGTGACAGTATGTGGACGGTCCGAATAGGCTCGGTTGCCAATCACAGAATTTGCGCCTGGAATTGGAACATCCAAAACAGGCAAGCAATCGGCCGTAAAGCCAAATTTACGTAAGTCCACCGCGTGAAGGCGCGACATCAACCTCGCCGCATCTAAACCGGCTTGCCGGTCTTTTGCGTAAAGTTCGCCCAATGCGGAAGCCGGTGGGTAATTTGGCGCCAAAGGCGGTCGCAACCGTTGGACGCGCCCCCCCTCTTGGTCAATAAAAATCGGAGCGTCGGGATTGCCTATGCTATCGCGTAAAGCTGCATTGAGATCCTTGATCTGGTTTTCTTCTTTCAAACTGCGCGCAAAAAGGATGAATCCCCAAGGCCTGTGTTCGGCAAAGAATGCCTTCTCATCCGCTGTCAATTCGGTTCCGGCAACGCCAATGATCATTGCTTTTGATTCGCTCATGTCGATTACTCTAATCAATTGTTGGAAAGCTTGCACGATGAGAAAAGGCGACCCGAAAGCCGCCTTTATTTGTTCTTTGAAATTCAGTCAGCGCTCGCTTATTTAGTGATAAAGCAATTGCCGCCTGCAGATTTATACTGCTGACAAAGGGCGGTGGCTTCCTGCTTGGAGCCTGCTGGAATGCGTACACGATACACGGTGCCTTTGCCTGCTACTTCCGCTTTTTGAACATTGACGCCGCGACCAATCAAAACGCCACCAAACTTGCGGGTCAAAGCAACGTATGTCGACTTTGCCGCTTCTGGCGATGGCGTTGAGGCGATTTGCATTGAGTATGATCCCGACGCAGGTACCTCTGAAACAGGATCAGCTGCTGCAACTTGCGTTTGTGTTTCTGCTGGCGTCTTGCCGGTTTTGCCAACTATGTTGACTGGCTGGTCCGCTGGTCTTGATTCAAGCACTGGCGCTGCGCCCGTATTTTCCTCAGGTGCCGCTTTTGCGGCTTCAGCAACAGGCGCTTTAATCTTCTTTGTTTTTACGACCTTAATTGCCGGAGCAGCTTTTGGAGCTTCAACGACCAAGTCAGCGACCTTTGCTACGACTTCTGCCGCAGGTGCTTCTGGTGCGGGTGTTGGCTCAGGTGAAACCGCTGCCACTTCGGTTTTTAACTCTGGCGCTTCCACCACAGGCGCCGCGGCTACCGGCGCTTCAGGAGTAACTGTAGTACCTTCTGGAACTGCGGGTGCAGTCACTGCCTCAGCAGGAATTGCAGCCGCCGGCTCAGCAGGCCGCTCTACTAACGTACCATCTGGCTTCACAATGACGGTACGGACTTTCTTTGGCGAAACGGCAATTGTATCAGCCGCTTGGCCCGATGCTTCGATCGCGTCAAGTGCTGGATCCACGCGCTCTTCTGACTTTGCATTCGGATCAACTGCGTCATTGACAGCAACAGACGCAATGTCCACTGGCTCTTCGGATTCGGAGATCAACTCGCCTTGGTTTGGCAATGCCGTGCCTTCGCCGCCAACTTTGTCATAAACAGCTTGATCTTGATTGGCCACTGTTTTGCCGCCAGGGGTTTCCGGCGCAACTTTAACCGGATTTGGATCTGCTTTTACTAATACGGGAGCACCACTTGTTGTCCCAGAACTTGACCCTGAAAACGCATAGTAACCAGCACCCAGCAAGGCGATAGCGCCAACAGCCGCGGCGATAAGCCAAGTGCTTTTTTGCCCGCCGTCACGACGAGATTGTACAGGACCATCACTGTCATCTGCCAGAAAGCCAACATCAGGGATCGAGTCACGATAGTCGCTTTTCTGAGCACGATACGCTGCCGCACCCCCTGCTGCCGCTACAGCTGCTTGCGCTTGATAACCATAACCACGGTCACCATTATCGACCGACGCAGTTAATTCATCATTCAAAAGACCTTCAAAATCGACGTCAGAATTGTCTTCTACGCTTGACATATCTATCGCAAAATCATCGATAACACGATCAACTTTCGGCTCGGCTACGCGCGCAACCGGCGGCTCATAACCTTCATAAT
>JBGTAU010000413.1:0-2137 GCA_041749675.1 Rhizobiaceae bacterium
CACCAAATCGCGCGGCGCGCGGCGATGCGCCTTGAACATTGATTTCAAACCCACGTTTTGTGCGCGTCAACATAAACCAAATAATGACCGCTATCAGCAGCGCGATCACAAAGCCCCAGTTGGCTCGACCTGACGCGGATGATAATTCTGGCAATACAGCATCAATGTGAAATCGGCGCGTTTCAGGAAAATTATTGCCCTCGGGATTACGCCATGGACCACGTACCATCCAATCCAAAAACAACTGCATAATATAAACCAGCATGAGACTGGTCAAAATTTCGTTGGTGTTGAACTTGACCTTCAGCAGCGCAGGAATGGCCCCGAACAACGCGCCACCAATAATTCCTAGGATTAACATAAGAGGCAGTGTCATCACTGATTGCCACTCTGGAAACATGATCGGCGGGACAGAACCGAGCAGTGCGCCAGCAATAAATTGCCCTTCGGCGCCAATGTTCCAATTGTTCGATTTATATGCGACCGACAGTCCGACCGCAATCAATATAAGCGGCGCGGCTTTGATGGCCAATTCATGCAGCGACCATAATTCGCTTAAGGGTTCAACAAAGTAAATATAAAGTGCCTTGAACGGATTTTGGCCGGAAGCTGCAAATATCAGTCCACCAGCGACCAGCGTAATGCCAAACGCAATGAAGGGCGAAAGCGTTGAAAATAAAGCCGAGCGATTGGGCCGCTTGATCAATGTAATCATGAGGTTGCTCCGCCCATCAAAAGGCCAATTTGTTCCAATGTCACATTTTCAGCGGGCAGCGCTTCGGACAGTTTGCCATGGTTCATCACCGCAATGCGATCGGACATTTCAAACAACTCGTCCAAATCTTGACTAATCACCAATACCGCCGCGCCATTTCGAGCCAAATCAACGACCGATTGGCGAATTCGCGCACACGCCCCAGCGTCAACACCCCATGTCGGTTGATTGATAACCAACACCGACGGGCTGCGATCCAGTTCACGCCCGATCAAGAATTTTTGTAAATTGCCGCCTGAAAGTGCATTTGCATCTGGGTCTTCGGCACTTTTTCGAACATCCATGTCAGCGACAATGCGTTTGGTCGCAGCAGCGATACTTGCGCGATTGATCACACCTAAACCCGCGCCTTTGGTGAACATTTTCTTATCTGAAATGGCACGCGACAAAAACAAATTATCCGACAAACTCATGGTTGGCACGGCACCATGGCCGAGACGCTCTTCCGGCACAAACCCTGCCCCCAGCTTTCGTCTCTCAGAAATGCCAATTTGCCCGACATTCTGACCTCGGATGGTAACGGCATCTGCGCGATCTTGGCGCCGCTCACCGGAAACAGCGTCAAAAAACTCGCCCTGTCCATTGCCCGCAACACCCGCTATCCCCACGACTTCACCGGCAAAAACATCCAGTGAAATACCCTTCAGTGCCATTGAAAATGGACCGGATGGTGCTTGCGACAAGTTTTGAATCGACAGCAGTGGCTGGCTTCCCGTCGCTGGAGCCGATTGAAACGTGCGCTCGACCTGTCCAATTTCGTTTCCCACCATCATCCGCGCCAATGAGGCAGGCGTTTCTTGCCGTGGATCACATGCCCCAACCACCTTGCCGTGGCGCAGCACCGTCGCGCGATCACAGATACGCCGCACTTCATCCAACCGATGGCTGATATACAATATCGATTTACCTTCGCTGCGCAGGCGCTCCAGCGTCACAAACAACTTGTCCGCTTCTTGCGGCGTCAGAACTGATGTTGGCTCGTCCAGAATGATCAGTTCAGGTTCTTGCAACAAGCACCGAATAATCTCAATGCGTTGACGCTCCCCGACCGATAGATCGCCAACCAATGAATGCGGATCAAGTGGTAGCCCATAGGCTTCACTGACGCTGCGCGCTTTTTCCGCGATCTGCGATATAGGTGTGTTTCCGCTCAATGAGAGAGCGATATTTTCCGCAGCTGTCAGCGCATCAAATAGCGAAAAATGTTGAAACACCATACCGATGCCCAAATTGCGGGCGATGGATGGGCTTCCGATTGAAACCGGCTTGCCTTTCCAAATAATCTCACCGGCATTGGGCTGCAATGTCCCATAAAGCATTTTAACCAGAGTAGATTTTCCGGCCCCGTTTTCACCGAGCAAC
>JBGTAU010000414.1:0-6685 GCA_041749675.1 Rhizobiaceae bacterium
GTTTCAAAATCCAGAATTCCAGCGCGCAGTCCGTCATCAATATCATGACTGTCATAGGCTATGTCGTCAGCAATCGCGGCCGCTTGCGCTTCTAGTGAAGCATAAGACGAAAGGTTGAGCGGGAATTGTTTATCAAAATCCAGCACCGGCTGCGGGATGGTGTCAATGCCCTCGCGACCATCGTTATTCGCCAAAGGGCCATTGTGCTTGACCAATCCTTCAAGAGTTTCCCAACACAAATTCAATCCATCAAATTCCGCATAGCGGCGTTCAAGTTTTGTCACGATGCGCAGTGACTGCGCATTGTGGTCAAAGCCGCCAAAATTCGCCATCATTTCATCCAAAGCGCGCTCGCCAGCATGTCCGAATGGCGTGTGGCCAAAATCATGAACCAGCGCGATGGCTTCCGCCAAATCTTCATCCAGCCGAAACGCTCGGGCAATGGAGCGGGCTATTTGTGCGACTTCGATTGTATGTGTGAGCCGCGTGCGAAAGTGATCGCCTTCGTGGCTGATGAACACTTGGGTTTTGTGTTTCAATCGGCGAAAAGCATTCGAATGAATAATCCGGTCGCGGTCACGCTGAAAGGCTGTGCGGGTTGGACTTTCACTTTGCGGGTAGAGCCTTCCCTTGGTTTGGGTGGGATCGCATGCAAACGCGCTTCTTGGCTGATAGCCAAACCCTAACCCATCAAATTCACTCATGAAACTGCACTCGACATTGACTTATTTCCCACCCATTCATACCTATAGTATATTCCAAAACAACGCACCTTGAATGCGTCCGCGATAGGATAAGAAAATGACCGATGTAACCCTTTCCGACAATGCCGCTAAGCGTATCGCTTTCATCTTGAGCAAAGAGAGTGATAAGTCCGCTTTGCGTGTCTCTGTTGAAGGCGGCGGTTGTTCGGGGTTTTCGTACAAATTTGATTTGGTCAACGCACAGGAAGCTGACGATATCGTCATCGCAAAGTCTGGCGCGACAGTTTTAATTGACCCTGTTTCGGTAGATTATATGGCCGGTTCCGAAATCGACTTTGTTGACAATTTGATGGGCCAAAGCTTCCAAATCAAAAATCCATTGGCGACAGCGAGTTGCGGCTGCGGGACGAGTTTTTCACTCTAAGTTCATTCCAAAACGAAGGGGCGGTTTCCCGCCCCCTGCACTTTCAATCACTGAATTTCAGTTAAGCCTCAGAATGGCTCGCTGCATCGCGCAGGTCATCGGCACTGCCACGCGCCCCATTGAAAAATGCATTCAATGCAACGGCGGCAATTGACGCGAGCAAGATGCCCGATTCAATAAGCGGATGGATCGAGTGCGGTAGCTGCTGCTTAAAGTTTGGCGCAATCAACGGGATCATACCAAAGCCGAGAGCCACTGCCACAACGAACAGATTATTGCGGCTGGTTTTGAAGTCGACGTTGCTCAGAATGCGTATACCCGTTGCAGCTACCATTCCGAACATAACCAGACCAGCACCACCCAAAACAAACGTCGGCAAGGCCTCGACCAATGCTGCCATCTTTGGAATGAGACCGAGGATGATGAGAATGATACCTCCGGCCACGCAGACAAAGCGCGACTTAATACCGGTCACACCGACAAGGCCCACATTTTGTGAGAATGAAGTGTATGGGAACGTATTAAAGATGCCGCCGATCAGAGTTCCCAAACCATCCGTACGCAAACCAGCGGCGAGCATTGGTTGGGATATTTTTTTACCTGTCATGTCGCCCAGAGCGAGAAACATGCCGGTTGACTCGATCATAACCACAATCATAACCAAGCACATGGTGATGATCATCACTGCATCAAAAGTTGGCGTTCCAAAACTGAATGGAGTGACGAGTGCGAACCAGCCGGCGCTTGCTACTTTTTCAAAATTCATGAGGCCCATTAAAGCTGCAATAACGCCGCCAGCCACGATGCCGATAAGTACAGCAATGTTGGCAATGAAGCCTTTTGCAAATTTTGCCACACCTAAAATTACCGCCAAAACCAGTCCAGCGATGGTCATGTTGAGGACCGGCGCATAGCCCGCATTCGGTGTCGTTGCAGCCAAGCCTAGCTTTTCAGGCAGTGGTGGCAATGTTGTACCCGCCGCACTTGCCAGCGCTTTGATATCTTCCAACCATTTGGCGTGATCTGGGTTAACGATCATGGGCGCGGTTGGGCCAACAGGATTTCCGAAAATCCAATTGATACCGATTCGCATCAACGTGACGCCGATGACGAGAATGATGGTGCCTGTAACAACAGGCGGGAAGAAACGCAGCATGCGGCTGACAAATGGTGCAATCACCATACCAAAAATACCAGCGGCAATAATCGCGCCAAATATGGCACGCGCGCCGTCGGCCCCGCCACCTGTTGAATTGGCCATGGCGACCATTGGACCAACGGCGGCAAACGTCACGCCCATCATCACTGGCAGGCGAATGCCGAACCACTGGGTAACGCCAAGCGATTGAATTAATGTGACAATGCCGCATACGAACAGATCCGCTGAGATCAGCAAAGCCACTTGTTCAGGTGGTAGCTTTAACGCGCGCCCCACGATGAGCGGTACTGCGATAGCGCCAGCATACATGACTAAGACATGTTGTAGCCCAAGTGCTGCCAACCTTCCAGTCGGCAACTGCTCATCCACTGGATGGACGATTTGATTGTTTGACATAATAGTCCCCAACATTGTGCGGGTATTGCCCAGCATCTATAGAGCTGCGCCCTCCGCAACTCATTATTGAGTTATTTCACGGAATTGCGCAGAGTCAAACCACTGGAAAAATCGTTGGTTGAAATGGCAGTGAGATGCGAACCTAAAGCCTCTGGTCCCAAGCTCATTTGGCGTGTTAGACCATTTTGCCATAGGAATTGTTTTCATGAAAATTGCCACTTGGAATATCAATGGGATTAAAGCGCGGATTGAAAATCTGTTGGTCTGGCTAGCCGAGTCTTCGCCAGATATCGTGTGCCTTCAGGAAATCAAATCCATCGATGCAGACTTTCCAAGACTTGAGATTGAGGGTCTCGGCTATCATTTGGAAACTCATGGGCAAAAAGGTTTCAACGGTGTGGCGCTGCTGTCTAAAACCAGCCCATTGGAAATCTCGTGCCGCCTGCCAGGTGATGATGCGGACGAACAATCGCGGTATATTGAGGGCGTATTTAAGCGCGGAAGCGGGATCGTGCGGCTTGGCGGACTTTATCTTCCCAATGGCAACCCAATCGACAGCGAAAAATTCCCTTATAAATTGGCGTGGATGGAGCGGCTGATCGCGCACGCGCAAAAACAGCTGGCGCTCGAAGAGCCGTTCATTTTGGCAGGAGATTACAATGTGATCCCTGAGGACAAAGACTGTAAAGACCCGAGGGCATGGGCTGGTGATGCATTATTCCAGCCAGAATCACGCCAAGCTTTACGGCGGCTGGAAGCGTTGGGGTTCACCGATGCCGTGCGGGCAACGACGGACGCGGCGCAAATCTATACGTTTTGGGATTATCAAGCCGGCGCTTGGCAGAAGAACAACGGTATTCGCATTGACCATTTATTGCTCTCGCCAGAGGTTGCCACATTGCTGCGCGGGACGGAGATCGAAAAGCACGTGCGGGCGTGGGAGCGGCCATCCGACCACGTGCCGGTTGTGGTGTATTTGGATGAATAGGGAATAGGCAATAGCGAATAGCGAATAGCGAATAGCGAATAGCGAACAGCGAATAGCGAAATTATGCGAGGCGTTGCGAGCGTGAATGGTCTTATTCAAACCCTATTCGCTATTCGCTACTATCACTGTCCGTTTTTCATCATCTCTTGCGATAGCGCAATTGCGGTGCGGCGGTCGGCTTCGTCGGCGAGCGCAAATGCACGTTCTTGCATTTCGGCGATCCATTCGCGGTCTTGCGGGGCGCTGCGTTGCAGGGCGGCGGTGAGGCTGGCTAGGCCGCGGACTTTTTTGCCATTTTGGAACAATAGGTCGCCGAACATAGCCATCGCGCCTGGGTGGCCTTTGTTGGACGACAGTTTGAAAAGGTTGAAGGCTTGTTTCACATCTGTGTCGCCGCCATCGCCGGTCAAAAACATTTGACCCAGTTCAAACTGCGCATCGGGATCACGAAAGCTCCATGCGGCTTGGGCATATAAATCACGAGCAGCGGCAGGGTTGGCCTCGACTGGTGAACCAGAAATGCCATTCTTCAAGAAACGAGCCAAGGAAACGAGAGCACTCGAAACATAGCTGCGCTCAGGTGATACGGGATCTATGCCTTGGCGGACAATTTTCTCGTAGATTTTGAAGGCTTCATAATTGTCTTCGGCGACGCCATCGCCTTCGTCATACATACGTGCCAGTTTCCACTGTGCACCGGCATGACCTTTTTCAGCAGCATAGCGATAGGCCTCAACGGCATCTTCCTTTTTGCCCTTTTTGTAGGACTTGAAGGCAAACTTGAACAAATCAAACGGGCTGGACTGCTCGGTGACTTCTTGGGTGTCAAAGGCATGGGCTACCGGCGCTGCAATGAGCAGCGCCGAAATCGTAACTGTGACCAGTTGTTTGGTACTAAATATCAGCATAACAATGCGTTTCTTTCGCCCCACCTGGATGGGTGAGCGCACCATCGCGCGCCGCACCAACCTGTTGTGCATATTTCCAAAGTGCGCCAGACTGATAATCTGTCTCGCGCGGTTTCCATGATTTTCGGCGTTCCGCCATTTCTGCATCAGAAACCTGAACAGAAAGAGTGCCTTCATCGCCATCGAGTTCAATGATATCGCCATCGCGCACCAGCGCGATTGGACCGCCAACGGCTGCTTCGGGGCCAACATGGCCGACGCAGAAGCCGCGTGTTGCACCGGAGAAACGGCCATCGGTGATAAGCGCCATTTTGTCGCCCATCCCCTGCCCGTAAAGCGCAGCGGTCGTGGACAACATTTCGCGCATGCCGGGGCCACCGCGCGGTCCTTCATAGCGAATGACAAGCACTTCGCCTTCTTTGTAATTCTTGGTCGAAACGGCTTCGAAGCACTCTTCTTCGCTGTCAAAGCAACGCGCTGGGCCTGAGAATTTCAAATTCTTCATGCCTGCGACTTTAACAATTGCGCCTTCGGGTGCCAGATTGCCTTTGAGACCCACGACACCGCCGGTGACGGTGATTGGCTTGTCAGCTGGGTAAACAACGTCTTGTTCAGGGTTCCATTTTACGCTGGCCATGTTCTCAGCAATGGTGCGGCCTGTAACTGTCATGCAATCGCCGTGCAGGAAACCATGATCAAGCAATGTTTTCATCAACAACGGAATGCCACCGACCTCGAACATGTCCTTGGCCACATATTTACCACCTGGCTTCAGGTCAGCGATGTAGGGCGTCTTCTTGAAAATTTCGGCAACATCAAACAAGTCAAACTTGATACCGGCTTCGTGGGCAATCGCTGGCAAATGCAACGCGGCATTGGTCGAGCCACCAGAGGCGGCGACAACGGCAGCGGCATTTTCCAAGGCTTTCAGCGTCACGATATCGCGCGGGCGAATGTTCTTCGCGATCAATTCCATGATCTGTTCGCCTGCGGCGAAATTGAAACGGTCGCGCATCTCATAAGGAGCTGGTGCTCCGCATGAGTATGGCAAGGAAAGACCAATGGCTTCCGCCACGGTCGCCATGGTATTGGCAGTGAATTGTGCGCCGCAAGAACCAGCGGACGGACATGCAGCCTGTTCGATTTCGAGAAGATCAGCGTCCGACATATCACCAACCGAATGGCGGCCAACAGCTTCGAACACGTCTTGCACAGTGATCTGGCGACCGCGGAATGTGCCGGGCAAAATCGAGCCGCCATAAATAAAGATCGACGGAACGTTGAGGCGCACCATCGCCATCATCATGCCGGGCAAGGATTTATCGCACCCCGCAAGACCAACCAGCGCGTCATAGCAATGGCCGCGCATGGTGAGTTCGACTGAGTCGGCAATGACTTCGCGTGAAACCAGCGACGACTTCATCCCTTGGTGGCCCATGGCGATGCCGTCTGTTACAGTGATGGTGCAAAATTCGCGTGGCGTACCATTTGCGGCGGCGACACCTTTTTTGGCAACCTGCGCCTGGCGCATTAATGAAATATTGCAAGGCGCAGCTTCATTCCAGCACGAAGCGACGCCGACCAGCGGCTGGGCAATTTCGGCTTCAGACAACCCCATCGCATACAAATACGAACGGTGCGGTGCCCGTGATGGGCCCACTGTGGTGTGACGTGAGGGAAGTTTGGCTTTCGAAATGACTTTGGCGTCCATGATCTCTCCGAACCGCATTCAAGCGATGTTTGTGATTAAACAGGCTGACCGGCTTTGGAGTGTCCGGCCTGAACCTGCTTTATGGCGGGAAATAGGCAAATCCCCTGCCCTAATCCCATAGCAAAACTTATATGAAAGAGTGTTGCTGAATCGTCACATTTTGCGTGAGCAAATCAAATTTCAGGCAAAAAAAAGCCGGGCACGAAGCCCGGCATTCTTTTCATTAAAATGGCGTTACCATTTTGTTTTGTAAGACGCACCCAAAGCGTAAGCCCAACCGGAAGATACTGCTGAATTTGCAGCGCCGTATTGAGTCTCAGCTGCGGAGCTGATGTAGGTGAGACCGCCGCCGAACTTCAATTCGCCGCCAAAATCATCCTTCACAGATGCGCCTG
>JBGTAU010000415.1:0-3422 GCA_041749675.1 Rhizobiaceae bacterium
ATTTTTGGACATGAAGTTACTCGACATTGATAATACGGTTGCAAAAGCAGTAGAAAATGTGGCGCGTACGGGCGTGAAGATGCTCACTTTACATGCCTATCCAAAAGCGATGATCGCGGCAGTGAACGCTGCCAAAGGGTCTCCGCTTTGCTTGCTGGGAGTGACGGTCTTGACCTCCATGGATCATGACGATTTGAAAGAGGCCGGTTACCAGCTAGACCCCGCAGCGTTGGTGGAAAAACGCGCGCGGCAAGCCCGCGATGCCGGCATGGGCGGCGTGGTGTGTTCTGCGCAAGAAGCCAGTACGGTTCGCGCCATTGTAGGCCCCGAAATGGCCGTTGTTACGCCGGGAATTCGTCCCCTTGGTGTTGACAAAGGCGATCAAAAACGTGTCGTAACACCCGGCGACGCCATAAAATTTGGGGCAAGCCATTTGGTTATTGGCCGTCCTATCACCGGTGCAACCGCAATGAAAAATATTGCGCATTCCATTTTAGTTGAAATGCAAACGGCTTTGCCAAACCAAGGAGACAAGCATGCCTAAAGGTTATTGGATTGCGCGTGTTGATATTCGAAATGCCGAGGGATATCCAGCCTACGTCGCTGCAGCAAAACTGGCATTTGATAAATTTGGCGCAAAATTTTTGGCCCGCGGCGGCAATTTCCACAAACTGGAAGGCCAAGGGCGCGCGCGCAATGTGATCATTGAGTTTCCAAACCTTCAGGCGGCTTATGATTGTTACCACTCACCCGAATATCAAATCGCTGCCACTATTCGTCAACAAGTGGCAGATGGTGAGATCGTTGTTGTTGAGGGTGTCGACTAACTGATTGCGCACAAACTTCTCCCGTTGCGGCATTTGCCTAAAGGGGTAGTTATGTTATGTTGCATTGCAGCAAAAACCTGTTAGCGTCAGTCTCCGCGTCGATTTCGGCGCAAAAAGAAGACGGGATTTGACGGATGTTTTATCAATTCTACGAATTGAACCATGCCGCAGTGCAGCCTCTTCGGGCACTGGCTGATGCAACACGCTTGTTTTACTCCAACCCACTCAACCCATTTTCGCAAACACTACCTGGGCGTTCTATTTCAGCTTTCGCTGAACTATTTGAACGTGTCACACGTAGATATGCCAAGCCCGCATTTGGATTGGACAAAACTGAGGTTGAAGGCAAGTCGGCTTTTGTACGCGAAGAGGTTGTCTGGTCGCGACCCTTTTGTAAATTGCTGCATTTTGAGCGGCAAATTCCTACTGAAAACCGTAACGATCCTAAAATTCTAATCGTAGCGCCTATGTCCGGCCATTACGCAACTTTGCTGCGCGGCACGGTCGAAGCCATGCTTCCGCACGGCGAAGTGTATATTACGGATTGGGTCGATGCGCGCACGGTTCCTTTGTCAGATGGCCGATTCGATTTGGATGATTACATTGATTATGTGATCAATATTCTACATTTCCTTGGCGAGGACACTCATGTGGTCGCCGTTTGTCAGCCATCAGTTCCCGTTTTGGCCGCTGTCGCGTTAATGGAAGCGCGCCACGATCCTCTTAGCCCTGGCTCCATGACCTTAATGGGTGGACCAATCGACACTCGAATCAACCCGACCGCCGTCAATGGCATGGCTGTTGACAAAGATATTAAGTGGTTTGAAAAGAACGTCGTCATGCCAGTACCATTTCCACACGCTGGTTTTATGCGTCCGGTATATCCAGGCTTTTTACAGCTCGGTGGTTTTGTCTCGATGAATGTGGATCGCCATGTCGATGCACACAAAGACTTCTTTTCCAATATGGTCAAAGGCGATGGCGACAATGCAGATAAGCACCGCGAATTTTACGATGAGTATCTCGCGGTGATGGATTTAACAGCAGAGTTTTATCTGCAAACGGTGGAAGCTGTATTCATTAAACATGCTCTGCCAAAAGGCGAATTGATGCATCGCAACGAATTGGTAGATCCATCAGCAATCCGCAAAACTGCTTTGTTCACAGTTGAAGGCGAAAACGACGATATTTCCGGCGTTGGGCAGACCGAAGCTGCCCATCGACTGTGTTCAAACCTGCCAGCGGCAAAACATGGTCATTATGTGCAGCCCAATGTTGGTCACTATGGCGTGTTTAACGGCTCGCGATTCCGCGGCGAAATTGCGCCGCGCATCGTCGAATTTATCCAAGCCAATCGCCAGAATGCAGTTGAAAAGCGAAAATCCAATGTGCGTAAATTACGCGGTTAAAAACAAATAGACTTTATGGAAAAGGGCGCTTCGGCGCCCTTTTTGCTATTTGGAAGGCGCTGACGATGGCTAAAGTACACTGACCCCGCGCCGCCAAACTTCCGCTGGTAACCATATCTTAAGAAGTTGGTAACCATGTCGTTGACTCCTTCGCCTGCTTCTCGTTAATTGTTTGTTAACGATGTGAGTTGCGTGAGGGTGAATTATGGTAATCAACGCTTTGAAGCGTTTTGGCGTTTTGGCCCTTGCCGGTTTGATGTTGTCCGTCGGTTTTATATCTCTTGCGTCCGCAGCGTCCGTTATGAAAACAGGTTCCCTCACTTCTCAGCCAATTGGCCATTTTGAGTTTTGTCAAATCAACACGGCGGAATGCCGTGTAAAATCTATCGGCGCTCAGGCTTTGACTGGCGGGCCTAAAACCATGTCACTCATTGAAACCGTTAATGCGCAGGTCAACGCCGCGATCTTGCCAGAAACGGACCGCGATGTTTACGGCAAAGACGAGGTTTGGGCTTATCCGCGCGTGGCCGGTGACTGCGAAGACTATGTGCTTTTGAAGCGCCGTATTTTGATGAACAAGGGCATTTCACCAGCCAATTTGCTGATCACAGTGGTTCGCAAGCCCGATGGCGAAGGCCATGCTGTTTTATCTGTGCGCACCAAGCGCGGCGATTACATTCTCGATAATCTCAACGATGAAGTTTTGTCCTGGGAAGCCACTGGTTACCGCTTCCTTAAACGCCAGTCAGCTGAACACACCGGCCATTGGGTCACCATTGAGGCACCGAAAGACATTCTTGTCGGATCGGTCAGTCAATAAAATCCTCCTTCATTATGCTGCTTTCAAGACGTGATTGACCGGAACGCGATAGGAAATTGCCTCCGCCAAATGAATGCGACCGACTTTGAGTTCGCCGTCCAAATCCGCCAAGGTGCGCGCCACTTTCAAAATACGGTGGTAAGCCCGCGCGGATAGTTTGAGGTGATCGCTTGCGTCACTTAACAATTTCAAACCGGCGGCATCAGGGGCCGCAATATCTTCAATCATCGAAGGCGAGCACTGTGCATTGGTTGACAGCATCATCAGCCCCGCCGCTTCAAAGCGAGCACGCTGCATCTGACGGGCATTTGCCACGCGCGCAGCAACCTGTGCGCTGGTTTCCGGCTTATGAGGACGGATGAGATC
>JBGTAU010000416.1:0-8300 GCA_041749675.1 Rhizobiaceae bacterium
GTCAAAATCTAATGGAAACATTGGACGCCAAAGTCATCGCAGAAATCGATAGCGAAGCGGCTAAAACAATCAATGGTCAGGGCCGTCTTTGGAAGATTGAAAAAACGGGCGTGAAACCGTCTTGGCTTTTTGGAACGATGCACGCCACCGATAAGCGCGTCGTGACTTTATCCGAGCAAACCAAAGCAGCCTATGATGGCGCGGATATCATCGTCATCGAAACCACTGAAGTGCTGGATCAGGCAAAAGCAGCGACCGCATTGTTGTCGCGCCCAGATTTGATGATGTTTACGGACACCACGACACTCACTTCGTTGGTGGACCCTAAAGATTTGCCAGCATTGGAAAAAGGCCTCACGGAACGAGGCTTGGCGCTGGCAGCGATCAACAAAATGAAGCCTTGGATGATCTCTAGCATGCTCGCCATTCCGGCATGTGAGACCAAACGTATTCAGGCCGGCTCGTTATTGTTAGATGTAAAACTTGGCAAAGACGCACAAAAAGCCGGCAAACAATTAGGCGGCTTGGAAACAGTCATTGAACAATTTGATGCTATGGCATCGCTGCCAATGAAGATGCACATTGAAGGTCTTGTCGAAGCCGCATCCATGGGCGCCATGACCAGTGATGTTCGCGAAACTATGATTGATCTTTATGTCAAAGGCGAGATCGGCAAAATTATGCCGTTGGTTAAAAACATTGCCCCTGCAGGCGTCAGCACATCGGGCAATAGCGGCGAGTTTGAAGAATTGATGATTTTCGCTCGCAATACCACCATGGCCAAACGCGCCGAAGAATACCTATCCAAAGGCAATGCGTTCATCGCCGTCGGCGCGATGCATTTGCCCAGCGAAAAAGGCATGGTCGAAAAGTTCCGCGCTGCTGGTTATACAGTCACCGCCGCAGAGAAATAAGTCGAATTTATTTGTCGCCCATCAGCTCCACCAGCTGATCGAGCGCCGCGCCCCATCCGTCGTGAAATCCCATATCCGCATGTGCCTTTGCGCCTGCCTCATCTGTGTGCCGCGCGACGGCCTTGTAGCGTGTGCCTTTACCTTCCGGCTCAAATGTCAGCGTGCAAGTAAACAAAAATCCGCCAAGCGGCGCAGCTTGAGGACGGTAATCGCGCTTAAGCGCAGAGGTCCAAACCAAACGACGGTTTGGCACCACTTCCAAAAAACACCCCTCACCTGGAAACTCTTCACCTTCGGGCGAGCGCATCACCGTCACAAACTTACCACCAGGAAATAGATCAAGTTCAGCCTTCACCGTTTGCCACGGCTTTGGCGTAAACCATTGCATGAGCAATGCAGGCTCCGTCCATCCAAGCCACAAATTCTCTGGCGAAACAGCAACCACGCGTTCAAGAACGAGATCAAGGTTAGGATCTATTGGTGACATGTCAGATCTCCATCGACAAAGTTACAATGCCAATTGAATAGGAGAACGCGGTTTTGGTCAAAACTATTTTTAAACGCGAGCCGCTTGGTCTAGCATGGTGGGCACAATAATCGTGTGAAACGGCTTTACGACAGCCAAATAAAACCAGCCAAGCGCATTATGGGTTTTCACATAAGTGGTAGCGCTCACGAGCTGACGCCCGCCCTCGCAGTTCACCACATCCACCACCACGCGGAAGTCCAAGTGCCGATCATCCAAACCCAGCACGACGCGATTTTGAGACTTTGATACCTGCGGAAACGTGCCAATCGAGCGATCCGCCCCAAGTCGCTCATCGGGAGCTGCCTTCAGCCCCAGCGGCGCGACTATTAAATTGCGCAGTCTCATTAGCCGCGCAATCCAAACCGGATTGCGCCCCATAACGCGGCGCGTTGCACTCTCCGCGTCCAAGTTTTGGCCTTCCAATTCGAGCTGATAACAGTCCGCAAAATTGGCGTTAGGTAGCACAGCGCTTTGCTTTTCAACAGCGATGGAACAAGCGATCATGATCAACGTCTCCTGTCAGTGCACCATACGCTATCGCCACAAAAGCACCATGGACGGAATACCGCTTCAGCCGCGTCACATTGACATGTCAAACATAGCCTGTAGCTGGGTTAATAGTCAGTCGCCACGCAGTGCGTCCGCCACAGGCGCACGATAGTGCATGAGCGCAGGCACAATCGCTAGCAAACTTCCAGCCAGCACCACGCCAAAAGCCATGCTTATCTCAGACCACCCTATCGCCGGATGCAAAGCAACGCCCGTCGATGCCTCAACATATTGAGAAACACCAAATGACAGGATCCACCCAAGCAAAATGCCTAACAAAGCACCTGCAAAAACAGTGATTGCAACATATAACCAAACGGCCGCCAGCACATAGATGCGCGGTGCGCCCAGTGCCCTAAGAATCGCAAACTGTTTACGCTGCAAGCGCAGCAAAATCACAATCGCAGTCAATATTGCAGCAATCACCAATATTTGGGTGCCTGTGGCAAGCGCGCTCATCATCACGCGGATATCACCCATCAGATCGTAAAGCTCAATCAATACTTCCGCTGGGAAAAACGCCGTGGTTTGTGACGTGCGATATTGACTTCGCAGGCTATAAGCGTCGGCAATGCTTTTCGCTTTGACTATAATAGCCGGAACAGGTGAGACAAAAGCTGGATCAAACGGTGGACCTAAAATCTCGCCTGCGGCCTTGTCATGGCCGGATGGCAAGAAGTGGGCCGTCCACATTTTCTCGATCGGCAATACGATCGCGTTGTCCCATGGCGAACCGGTGGGTGCCATCCGCCCGACGACGGTAAGCGCTTCTTCATGCTTATGTATATCGCCGTCGGTCTCAGCCTCTAAAGCGCCACTTTCAACATGGCCATGCTCGGATTTGAATTGATCGCCTATTTTGAGCGGCGAATTGCTCCCGACAACTGCCTCTTCCCAAGTAGCAAACACCCGCCCGTCTTGAAGGGCGCCGCCAGACACAGAAAGCACCAGGTCATTTGTCGTACCAATAACCGGGTTGCCATCATAATTATCCCCAAACCCAATCGGGGCAGAATATGTGACGTTAGAATCGCTGAGCACTTGCGCAACAATGTCTTTACTGAGCATTTCGACCGTTCCAGGACGTAGAAACACTGTTTTGAACAACACATCCGTTTGGCTGGCAGGGGCAGCAACGATCAATTCAAATGGATCAGCCGCCTTCGCGCTGCCGCGTTTAAGCGCCTTTTCTTGTGCGGTCATCGCCACGCCAAGCGCAGTCGCAAAGGCAACCAACAAAACAAAAGCAAGTGTCATCCAAGGGCTTTTGCGCAGCATTGCGCGAACAATAGGCAGCGGGTTCATAGCGCGCGATCCGGTACAAGACGACCGCGTGAAAACTGCAGGTTACAGTCGCTGGCATTGACCAACTCAGCATCATGACTAACGGCAACTACAATTTTTCCGCTATTTGCCAATGCTCGCAAACGTGAGGTCACCAGCCGCCCATTTTCTTTATCTAAACTAGCAGTTGGCTCATCGGCGAGAATAATTGGCGGATTAAAATAAAGCGCACGGGCGAAGGCCACACGCTGTTGTTCCCCGCGTGACAACTCAAAAGTCCGCTTGCGGTTAACGGGAACATCAAACTCTTCAAGCAACACCTCCGCTCTATTTTTCGCCACCTGATGACGCCCGAACGTAGCTGCAAGCGCAACATTGGCAAGCGGCGACAGTTCTGGAATAAGTTGAAAGTCTTGAAACATGTAGCCGATATTGACCCGGCGCCATTGATCTCTCGCTGCCTCACTCAGACAAGAAACCAAATTACCATTCCACCAGATCTCACCGCTCGCCAGGGGAACAATTCCGGAAAGAGCATGCAGCAGTGTTGTTTTGCCTGAGCCTGATGGCCCTGAAATAGCAGTAAACTGACCGGCGCTAAACGCAGCCTTTTCCAGTGTAACGGCATCAAATTTTTGACCGTTAGAGTCCCTATATGTGACCGCGACATTCTCAACCGCAAGCATTAAACCGGCTCATAGGAAGCATCCAGCAAGCGGACAAAACTCACGAATCCAGTCACTTCATCTTTAACAAAACCGGTCTCAAGTAAACCTTCTACGCGGATGCGTTTGTTAAACGAGATGAATTCAACCTGCTCCGGCGTTTTTACCAAGGCTATATTATTCGGCCAATCCATCTGACTATCGCAGAACGGGCAGACTGCCATAGGTACGCCCGTAAGCACAAAAAAACTTGCTTCTACCTTCAGTGGCGGTGCCATAAATCCCAACATCACGATGCGTTGACCGGCCAATGATTTGGCTTTTAGAGAGAGCGTTACACCGGTTTCATACAGTTCGGAAAATTTGAGCTCGGTTTCCATAGCGTGTGCGGGGGCCAACTCGGCCGCACCGAACACTAAAAACAAACTGCCCAAAAAATTACGACGGTCCAAAACAAAACCTCCAAACACATTGGATCGGGCACAAATGCCCGACCCACTTTATCACTTAAAATTATCTGGCGAAGTGATCTTACATTATTTGCCAAGACCAGATGCGTTGGCCATCAAGTGATAGATGAAGTTCTGTTCAACAGTACCGGTCAGATAGTGAGCCTGTGGGCCCCAAGCATAGATTGCCACATCATCACCAGCGTGAGTTTCTGAAGCCATCGGAATGGCGGACTGCTGAACAAAGTCAAACGCCTTGGTGTCAACAGCAGTTAGGTCAGGGCGAACGCCAGCAGGCTGCGCCGTATTTTGTCCTTCCGCCAACGCGGGGAACAACCCACCCGGGCCGTTAGCATAAGACAAGGTCGTGTAAGGCTTGCCATCGCCCGCGAGCATGGTTTCGCCGTCCACATCAACAGCAAGCCCTAGAATTGGGTTGCCGCGCTTTGGATAGCCGTTGATCGTCATGGTATGGCTGTGGTCAGCTGTTACGACAAGGAGGGTGTCTTCACGCTTGGTCATTTCCAAAGCTGTTTTGATGGCAGCATCGAATGCAACTGTGTCTTCCAGTGCTTTACCAGCAAGACCTTCGTGGTGGGCATGGTCGATACGGCCGCCTTCAATCATCAGCACATAGCCGTCTGTATCTTGCTGTAAGCGCTCAATCGCCATCTTGGTCATTTCTGCCAGCGATGGCTCACCCTTGGTGTCTTTCGCGCGGTCAACTTCATATTCCATGTGCGAACGTTCAAACAGGCCCAACACCTTTGCGCCAGACTTTACATCTACCGCATCAAAGCCCGCCTTGTCCCACACGTAAACATGATTGTTGTCTTTGGCTGTCCATTCAGCGGTCAAGTCGCGCTTGTCTTTGCGCTCGCCTGTCTTGCCTTCATCTTCCGGATCAGTCATTTCTGCTGGCAGAAAGTGACGACGACCGCCGCCCATAGCCACTTCAAAACCATCGCCTGCAGCCCAATTCACGAGCTGGTCTGCGATATCTTTGCAGCCCTTACCGGCTTGATCGCCCATCTGCTTATCATCTTCCCAGTCACGCAGTGCCGAGTGGGCATAGGCTCCAGCTGGTGTCGCATGGGTGATGCGTGCTGTGGACAAAACACCCGTCGCTTTTCCGGCAGCTTCAGCCAATTCAAATATTGTGGTGAGTTCTTTACCCTTGGAGCCTTCACAATCTTTAACAACAGCATCCGAATTCAAGCCAATGATATCGTTCTTGGTTTTAACACCGGTCGTCATGGCCGTTGCAGTCGGAGCAGAGTCAGACACCTGACCGTCTGAGCTGTAGGTTTTCGACAAAGCCATGTAAGGAAAAGTGTCTAAAGACAGGTTGTTGGATTCGCCGTCCACGCCGCGCTTCTGGCCCTCATAAATGCGGGCTGCGGTCACAGTGGAAGCGCTCATGCCATCACCAACCAACAGGATAATGTTCTTGGCAGTACCAGTAATCGGCTGCAAAGCAAGACGTGCAGCAAGCTGCTCTTGTGCCGCTTTGAAGTAGGGATCGTTGATCTGCTTAACAGCTTCCTGTGCGCAAACAGACGCAGTGAACGCAACAAGTGCCGCGCTTGATAGCAAAATGGAATTCAGTCTCATGTTGATTTTCCCTGTTCAAGATGAAGTCAGAAAAATCTTACATGAGCATATTACAACGATATGACGCACGGGTTAAATTACGATGGGCGCAATATTTTAGGGGTTAGATCTTTGCGCTTCGCACCGGCTAAATATGGATAGACTTCGCAAAAGTCCCCAGCGCCGCTTCTCGTACAGCTTCACTCATTGTCGGATGCGCATGACAAGTCCGCGCCAAATCCTCTGAACTACCGCCAAATTCCATCAACACGGCGCATTCATGGATCAACTCACCCGCCGCATGGCCAACAATATGGACGCCGAGCACCTTGTCTGTTGTCGCATCAGCCAGCATTTTCACAAAACCATCCGTGTGCTGCATCGCACGTGCGCGGCCATTCGCTGTGAACGGAAATTTGCCGACTTTGTAAGCGATACCCGTCGCCTTCAGCTCTTCCTCAGTCTTACCCACTGACGCGACTTCCGGCGAAGTGTAAACCACTCCCGGGATCACATCAAAGTTCACATGCCCATGCTGACCTGCCATGATTTCGGCAACCGCAACGCCTTCGTCCTCAGCCTTATGCGCCAACATCGGGCCCTTGATGACATCGCCAATGGCATAAATGCCGACCACGGACGTCTGCCAATGAGCATCAACTTCCACGCGGCCACGATTATCCAAAACCACACCGGCGTCTGCCAAGCCAAGTCCTTCGGTAAACGGCTTACGCCCAGTCGCGACCAGTACAACATCCGCCTCAATTGTTTCCGCCGCGCCACCTGCAACCGGCTCAAACGTCACGTTCGCGCCTTTCTTGGCTTTGGCAACGCCCGTCACTTTGGAGCTCATCTTGAACGTCATACCTTGCTTCTCCAGCATCCGCTGGAACTGCTTGGAAACATCGCCGTCCATACCTCCTAAAATCTTGTCGAGATATTCGACCACCGTAACCTTCGCGCCAAGGCGGGCCCAGACCGAGCCGAGCTCAAGCCCGATGACACCGCCGCCAACCACGACCAAATTTGTTGGTACTTTTTCCAGCGTCAGCGCACCCGTGGAGGAAACGATCACCTTCTCATCAAAAGCGACTTCAACACCCGGAATGCCCGCAACATCAGAGCCAGTGGCAATCACGATATTCTTGGTTTCCAAGATGGTCTCAGTGCCATCCGCAGCCGTGACTTTCACCTTGCCTTGGCCCAAAACCGAACCCGTGCAAGTGATGCTCTCGACCTTGTTCTTCTTAAACAAAAACGCCACGCCCTTCACATTGGCATCCACCACGGCGTCTTTGTGCGCCATCATTTTTGTGAGGTTTAACTTCGGCTTGGAAATCTCGATGCCCAGTGCATCAAATGAATGGCCCGCCTGTTCAAACACTTCAGATGCATGCAGCAGCGCCTTGGAAGGTATGCAGCCAATGTTGAGACACGTACCGCCAAGCGTTGGCCGCTTTTCAACGACCGCCACCTGCAAACCCAGCTGCGCAGCCTTGATTGCGCAAACATAACCACCTGGGCCAGAGCCGATAATCACAACATCGTAAGCCATCTCATTTGCCTTTCAAAAACTCTGCCTCGCGGCCAATTCATTTCGGTTCCGGAATTACTCCTGGCAACCCTTCATCTTAAACACGTCATCGACCTTGAGGGGTCCAGCGAGTGTGGACTTAAACTCATGATCCATCGCATAGCGTGAGAAGTCCGGTAGCAGCAGGCTTTCTGCATGTGGCGTGCTGCGTTTGCCTAAATACGGCGCGGTAGGCTCTTTATTCAGCCCATAAATCACGCCTTGCCATACTGTGCATTTGTCCAATTCTTCGCCCGTAACATCGCCATCCGGACATTGATCCATCACGATCCCATTGGGCCGATCTGGATCTTTTGACCACATCACAATGCCTTGAAGCTCCGTTTGACCAACCCGCAATGTGAACTCATGTTCTGCGGCCATGTCCTTGTGGGGTGGAATAAAGGTTATGCTTGCGCCGTTGCTGTCTTCGTAAATGGATAACTCTTGCGGACATGCGGCAGAGCTGGGGGTGGAGAGCAGGGTAGATAAGCAAACAAGCATTGCAGTCTTTGCAAAGCGATAAGTAAAAAATGCGACGCGCCCCTTCTCCCTGGCACTTGCGGGGAGAAGGTGTCCCGGAGGGACGGATGAGGGGCAGCTCCGCATTCTAGAATTTATCCCCTACAAATCCAAAACCAAACGCTCAGGATTTTCCAAGCTTTCTTTCACCCGCACCAAGAACGTGACGGCTTCTTTGCCGTCAATAATCCGGTGATCATAAGTCAGCGCCAGATACATCAT
>JBGTAU010000417.1:0-2307 GCA_041749675.1 Rhizobiaceae bacterium
CATCTTTGGCGCCTGGCGCAGCGTGACAGGCAGCGCAGCCTGATTGCCAAAAGACCATTTCGCCTTTGGCCACATCGCCTTGCGCAGTTGCGGCGATCACTTCTGGATCAAGGCGTTTTGGAGCCGTTACAAACCAGAATACCAGCCCGCCCAGAATGGCCAATGAAACCGCGAGTTTGATGAGGCGCTTGATCATTTTGCAATGGTATCAGTCGAAGTTCGACTGGTAAAGCTTGATGTGGTGTTCGCAGTGTCAACAAAAAGGGCCACCAGACATTGTACTGGTGGCCCGTTTATTCTGATAGAATTTAAGCCGTTGCAGCTTCAAAACGCTCGGCGACGTAGTCCCAGTTGATGAGGCTATCGACGAAAGCTTCGAGGTATTTTGGACGGGCGTTGCGGTAGTCGATGTAATAGGAATGTTCCCAAACATCGCAGCCGAGGATCGGCAGTGCGCCATGGACCAGCGGGTTTTCGCCGTTTGGTGTTTTCGAGATTTCCAGTTTGCCGTTCTTGACCGACAGCCAAGCCCAACCGGAACCAAACTGAGTGGTGCCTGCGGCTATAAAGTCAGCTTTGAATTTGTCGTAACCACCGAGATCTGACTCGATTGCTTTGCTCAATTTGCCCGGCAACTTGGTGCCGCCGCCGCCTTTTTTCATCCAATGCCAAAAGTGCAAGTGATTGTAATGTTGGCCGGCATTATTGAACAGACCTGCATGCTTACCGAATGATTGCTTGACAATTTCTTCCAACGACAAAGCCTCGAGGCCGGCTTCAACAGCAAGTTTATTGCCGTTATCCACATAGGCCTTGTGGTGTTTGTCATGGTGAAACTCTAAAGTTTCGCGCGACATGAACGGAGCCAGCGCGTCGTAGTCGTATGGAAGTTCTGGGAGGGTAAAGGCCATTTTGTTTAACTCCTGTATTGCTGAAATTCGTGGAAAGCGAGCGCTTTACTGTGCCTAACTAACATAGTGACGAGTTGGCTTTAGGGCAATGGTCAGCCATGCTCTATTGTCATCAATCCAAGACTGAGTTTGTCTGAACACGGTTGGGATTTGCAAACCAAACAGACACGTCTTATTATAAGTTAACAAATTATTGGAACAGTAGATGATATTTTCTAAGAAACACTTTGCGATAAATCGCCGTCAACTTGTCAGCGGTATCGTAATGTTGCCTCTATCAGGCTGCACCACCGAAGGCATATTCACTCAAGAAGATTTGTCTGCAAACGCGGCTCCTGTTGTGGTTCCTGTTGCTCCGCCTCCCCCTCCACCCGTTGACGCCGCACCGATTTATATGCCGCCGGAAGAAATGTATGCTGCGGTGACAGATGGCGAGTTTGATCTACCGGCCATCCCATACAAAAAAATTGATCCCAAATATTATCGGCAAGCTGTGCCGGATCCAACAGGTGAAGCGCCGGGCACGTTGGTCGTCGATACTGCCAATCGGTTTTTGTATCTCGTGCAGCCGTTTGGTGAAGCCGTGCGCTATGGGGTTGCGATCGGCAAAGAGGGTTTTGCTTGGTCAGGAGCTGCCAATATTGAGCGGCGCGCCAAATGGCCCACTTGGACGCCGCCCGCTGAGATGATTGAGCGCGATCCAAAATTGGAAAAATATTCGGCCGAAAATGGTGGTATGGAAGGTGGATTGAAAAATCCACTCGGTGCGCGGGCGCTTTATATTTATCAAAATGGCGTAGATACGCTGTATCGTATTCATGGCTCGCCGGAATGGCAAAGCATTGGCAAAAAGGCGTCATCGGGCTGTGTGCGGTTGATGAACCAAGATATTATCGACCTGCATCGCCGCGTGCCGCCGACGGCGCCGGTCATTGTGCGTGATGAGTTTTCACCGCTGCCGATTACGGCTTAGTTGGTATTTTGCATAGCAAATGACCGGAATGCAGGCGCATTCACGGTTCTGGTCAGTATTAAATGTCGCAGATCATCACGTGGTGTCATCCATGCGATCAAACGCCAAAGCATGACATTCTTTTAAGATGTAGTCTATTTCATGAATTGGTTTTCGCCGCGCCCCGGGCGCTCTTCCTGGGCGAAAAGGTGACATTCGGTGAGGCTTTTGTAAGTCCGATTTTAGCGCCAAATCACGGCGCATTTGCCAACGTGCGAGGCGTTTGGCCTGAGCCGGCAAATTCGAAAGTGCGCGATGCAGGGTGAAGCGCTTGAGTGGGTCGATGAGTTGAAATGCGGCAAATGTCTTTGCGCCTGATTTTTGGAAAGTAGCAATTGCCCCGCCCGCGCGAGATGGGCGCGCCGCGCAAACCAAGCCATGTGC
>JBGTAU010000418.1:0-2425 GCA_041749675.1 Rhizobiaceae bacterium
ATTCCACACCAAAAGCATTCAATGCGGAGCAACCCGCCGCAACAGACATCGTTATTATCGGTGGCGGCATCATCGGCGTTATGACCGCTTGGTTTCTCGCAAAAGCCGGCAAGCGCGTCGTGCTCTGCGAAAAGGGTCGCATCGCGGGCGAGCAATCCTCGCGCAATTGGGGCTGGGTGCGCCAACAAGGCCGTGATCCAGCAGAGTTGCCAATCATGATCGAGGCCAATCGCATTTGGCGGACGCTGGCTCAAGAATGCGGCGAAGATCTTGGATTTCGCCAGACTGGCGTCTTGTATTTGGCAAACACCGCAAAAGATATGGCCAGTTTTGAAGGCTGGTTGCCACACGCCAAGGCGCATCAACTCGACACAAAAGTGTTAAGTGCCACTGAAGTCTCAACCATGTTCCCTGAGGCCAAAGCCAATTGGCAGGGCGGAATTTGGACAGCATCCGATGGCCGCGCTGAACCTTGGCTGGCTGTTCCTGCGCTTGCTCGCGCACTAGTGCGGATGGGTGTTAATATAATTGAAGATTGTGCGGTTAGAGCGCTCGACATTTCAAACGGAAAACTCACCGGCGTCGTCACAGAAAATGGTCGCATCACGTGTGATCATGCGGTTTTAGCGGGCGGCGCTTGGTCTTCGCTTTTTTTACGCAATCACGGCGTCAACATCCCCCAACTTTCCGTGCGCTCCACCGTTGTCGCGACAACTGCCATGCCAGACTTCTTTTCCGGCGATGCCGCAGACAACAATTTCGCCTTCCGCCGCCGCGAAGATGGCGGATATACAATCGCCCTAGGCAGCCAGCATGATCTTTTCATTGGGCCAGATGCGTTTCGCAATGTGTCCAAATTCGTTCCCCAACTCAAAGCAAGCCCATTCGGGACAAGCTATCGCGCAGCAGCACCTCAAAGTTTTCCGGACGCTTGGGGCACGAAGCGCAGCTGGTCGGCGAACGACATTTCACCCTTTGAAAAGTTGCGTGTTTTGAACCCTGCCCCGAACACAAAATCGATCCGGAAAATGCTGGAGCATTTCGCAAAAGCCTTTCCAAAATTAGGCCCGCCGCAGATCAAAACGGCATGGGCTGGCATGATCGATACCGTGCCCGATGTAGTCCCCATTATTGACCATGCGCCAAGCATAGCTGGCCTCTCCATCGCCACGGGTATGAGCGGCCACGGCTTTGGCATTGGCCCGGGTGTTGGTCGCGTCGTGGCCGATTTAGTGCTCGGAAAACCGTCCATACATGATTTAACGCGCTTCCGCTTTTCGCGTTTTTCGGATGGTTCAAAAATTGAATTAGGGCCTAGTCTATGAGTCTTGAAAAATCTCAAAAACAGGCACACGATAGCTAATGACCAAAGTGACCTTCACAGGAAATCTAACCCGCCATGTAGACTGCCCGCCAGTCGATGTTGACGGCAAAACTGTGCGCGAAATCTTGGCCAAAATATTTGACGCGAACCCACGATTGAAGTCCTATATTGTGGATGAGCAATTTGCCCTACGCCGCCATATGGGAATTATTGTTGACGGCGAAATTGTGAATGATCGCAATGGTTTGAGCGATTCTGTTGAATCAAGTAGCGAAGTTTTTGTATTGCAAGCCTTATCCGGCGGTTGAGTGTTTTTGGGAGAGAAAAGCATGAGCGATAAGATTTTAATATCCACCCGCAAAGGCCTGTTTACTGCGACACGCGGCAAATCCGACTGGTCCATTTCAAATGTCGCCTTCCTTGGCGACAACGTCACAATTGCGCTTCATGATCCGCGGTCTGGCTACACCTATGCAGCACTCGATCACGGCCACTTTGGTACTAAAATGCACCGCAACAAGGGAGACGGTTGGCAAGAAATTGCGGCCCCTACTTACCCTGAAAAACCTGCCGATGTGGTTTCAAAAGATGGCTGGGGCAAAGATCTGCCGTGGGCGACTGTCTTGCTATGGGCGCTCGAAACTGGTGGCCCTGATGAACCCGGTGTTATTTGGTGTGGCACGATTCCAGGCGGCCTATTTAAGTCTGAAGATCACGGCGAAACATGGGTGTTGAACCGTCCGCTTTGGGATGAACCTAAGCGCCAGCTTTGGTTCGGTGGCGGGCGAGAGTTGCCCGGTATCCATTCGATTTGCATTGATCCGCGTTCGTCCAAAACCATTCGCCTCGGCGTGTCATGTGGCGGTGTTTGGCAAACAGACGATGGCGGAAACACGTGGGCCTGTCGAGCAGACGGAATGCGCGCTGATTTCCTACCGCCCGAAATGGCAAGTGAGCCCTATCAACAAGACCCGCATTTTATAACCCAATCTCCGTCCAATCCAGACCGGCTTTGGGTGCAGCACCACAATGGAATTTTCATTTCGAGCGACGGCTCAAAAAGCTGGAGTGAACTTCATGCGGAACCGTCATCGTTCGGAT
>JBGTAU010000419.1:0-2090 GCA_041749675.1 Rhizobiaceae bacterium
ACGTGGGTAGCGATCTCCCCCCTTGTGGGGGAGATGTCACAACGTGACAGAGGGGGGCGCTTAGCGCTCGAATTATCAGGAACAAACACATGACTGTCTATTTCATTGGCGCCGGCCCCGGTGCACCAGACCTTATTACTGTACGGGGTTTGCGCCTCATCGAGCGCTGCACGATTTGCCTTTATGCGGGATCGCTTGTTCCCGAAGAGATTGTCAAAGCTGCGCCAGAGGGCGCGAAGGTGATGGACACAGCGCCGATGGCGTTGGGCGAAATTATTGAAGAAATGCGGATTGCGCATGAGCGGGGGCTGGATGTTGCGCGGGTGCACTCAGGCGATCCGGCGATTTATGGCGCGGTTGCCGAGCAAATGCGGCGGCTGGATAAGCTTGGCATTCCTTATGATGTGGTGCCCGGTGTGCCAGCATTTGCCGCTGCTGCGGCGCGGCTGAAGACTGAGCTGACACTGCCTGAAATTGCCCAGACGGTGATCATCACACGCACCGGCATGAAGGCTTCTGCGATGCCCAAGGGTGAGGAACTGGAGACGCTCGGCAAATCCGGCGCGACGCTGGCAATCCATTTGTCGATCCGCAATTTGGCTTACATTCGCGAGGCGCTGGAGCCTTATTATGGCGCGGATTGCCCTGTCGTGATTGCCTACCGCGCGACGTGGCCGGATGAGCTGTATATCAAAACCACGCTGGCTGAGATGAAAGACAAAGTGCGCGAGGCGAAAATTACGCGGACGGCGCTTGTGATGGTGGGTAAGGTTTTTGGCGACGTCGAGTTTAGGGACTCAGATTTGTATAATGCGGATTATTCGCATGTGCTGAGGAATAAGGGGAAGAAGAAGGTTAGCGCTCCAGCCAAGGATTGATGACCTTTAAGCCCGCGGCCTCGAAAGGCGCGACATCACGGGTAGCCACAGAGAAACCATTGGTAATAGCGACTGCCGCAATTTGTCCGTCGCTTACTTGAATGCCCCTGCCAATTCGTTCGGCATCTGAGACAACTAGCGCAAATTTGCGTGCGGCTTTTTCATCGAACGAGAGAATTCTATTTGGAAAGTACTCTAGAATTAGCGACTCTAGATCATGTCTAAATGATTGCTTTCGTTTTCCTTCGGGAAGGCGTTCAACACCGAAAAAAGCTTCTGAGACTACTGTTGACGTCAGAAAGAGTGTGCCAACTGCTTGGCTATCGAGCCACGTCAGAACCTTTGCTTCGGGTTCCGGTTTGAGTGGTTCAGTGAGAATGTTAGTATCAACAATAATCATAAGAAATCAGGAGTGTTAACTTCATCATTGGGAAGATTTGTATCTAATTCAACACCTCCATATTTTCGTCCTATTAAATACAGTGCAGTGCCAAGGCCGACTTTCTGTGGCTGAACTGCCTCCGCTAAAATTGCACGAATTTCGGCCTCTGTAGATCTATGGTTCAGTTTTGCACGTGCCTTTAGGCCCAGATGCGTTTCTTCGGGAAGATTGCGGAGCGTAATAGCTGACATACTTGCCTCCTATCGTTTGGATAGACGATATCATATTTTGAATAGTGATGTCAAAATGATATCAAGCCGCAAATATCAACCCACTCCCCACCACCACCAATCCCGCACCAACCCAAGCTAGCATCGGTGGACGGTCTCCGGTTTTCCACCAAAGCATGGGGAGCACCAAGGCTGGTGTCGTCGCTGAGAGAGTGGCGACGATGCCGACTTCGCCGCCGGAGAGGGCGAATAGAACCAGCGTCATGCCGATGCCCATGGCGGCGAGGCCGGATAGGGCGACTTGCAGTCCAAGTTTTGGTGTGAGGGCGGATTTGGCGGCTGTGCCGGGCAAACGGGCGAGGGTGGCGAGGGTGAGGCCGAGCGCTGCGATGCCGACGCGGATGGCGGCGATGGCGACAGGGTCCACGCCAGTTTCCATCACTGGGCGAATGACCAGCGAGCCTACGGCTTGGCAGATGCCTGCGATTAATCCAAGCGCAATGCCATTACTGAGTGGTGCCTGCCGCTGCGCACACAGCAAGCATGATAGACTCCAGCCAATGGCTCCTGCAGCTGCTGCCGCCACTGCTGCTGCTGCTG
>JBGTAU010000420.1:0-3910 GCA_041749675.1 Rhizobiaceae bacterium
TTTTCTTATTTGAACAAATTGTCAAATGAAAACATATACAAATTCTTTAATAATCGTGAACTACATATATTTATCGTAGTGATTAAAAAAATTATTATATCATTTGTTGTAACTTCGGCTTAATGATCTATTCAAAATATAAGTACAACCCACCTTCAAAAAACTAAATTTATTTTCACTTCGAATTGATTTTGATCCTCGTCGATAATGTCTTGTTTTGGATGAAGCGGACTAACAACTCTCCTCAGAACGCACTATATCAGTTCCTTAGAGCTGACCTGAACAAGGTTCACCAAAGTGGAGTTGAGAAATGAAAATTCAAAAGAGCGATCAAGAATGGCGTAACCAACTAACGGCAGAACAATATCATGTTGCCCGCGAACATGGCACCGAGCGTGCGTTTTCAGGTCCCAATTGGGATAACCATGATGCTGGTTTATACCGCTGTATTTGTTGTGAAAAACCTTTGTTTCGATCAGAAACTAAATTTGATTCCGGTACCGGCTGGCCGAGCTACTTTGCACCTGTATCTGATGACGCGGTGACTGAGCATAAAGACCGCAAATTTTTTATGACCCGTACCGAAATACGCTGCGCCGATTGTGATGCGCATTTGGGTCATGTTTTCAATGATGGCCCGCGACCCACGGACCTGCGGTACTGTATGAATGGGACTGCAATGAGTTTCGAAAAAGATAAATCTTAATCAACTCTCCACGCAAATACTGACTTTAAAGACTAAATGCCTTTGGATTGGCGAAAGACAATGGACCCCTTTTTATGAGCAAAATGCCATTTCAAAATATTGCTTTGCCACCCAAAGCTAAAAAGCGCCCTGTGACTGATACACGTCACGGAATGAGCAGAACCGACGATTACTCGTGGTTGCGCGCTGATAATTGGCAAGCAGTTTTTCGCGATCCAACCATTCTTGATCCAGAAATTCGTAGCTACTTAGAGACCGAGAATGTCTATCAAACATCTATGATGGCCGACACAGACGATCTACAAAAAACGCTTTTTTCTGAAATGCGTGGTCGCATCAAAGAGGATGATGCGTCCATTCCCTCTAAGGACGGGCCTTTTGCCTACGGTGTTTCGTTTGTAACCGGTGGACAGTATCCACGCTATTTCCGCACGCCACGCGATGGTGGTGAACAATCCATTATTTTGGACGGCGACTTAGAAGGCAAAGGCAAAGACTATTTTAGTCTAGGCGGCGTTGGCCACAGCCATGATCATAAGCTTTTGCTTTGGGCTTATGATGCTGCAGGCTCTGAATACTACACTATTTTGGTACGCGACTTATCGACGGGCATTGATCAGCCAGATCGCATTGAAAATACCGGCGGTGGTGGTGCATTTGACGCTGATGCCAAGGGCGTTTTCTACACAGTCCTAGATGAAAAATCATCGCCCGATTGCGATCCGATACCATGGTCTTGGAACCGATAATTTGGCCGATAAAACTATCTATGTCGAAAACGATACGGGTATGTTTATTGATGTCAGCGGATCAATGCTCAACGATTTCGTGTTCATATCGATCAACGACCACGAGACCAGCGAATATTACATCTTGCCGGCCAATGATCCTTTAGCCGCTCCTAAGTTGGTGGCGGCGCGACAAGTGGGTGTACAATATGCGCTTAGCGAAGGCGGCGACGTTTTCTACATTCTGACCAATGCCGATGGTGCAAAAGACTTCAAGGTGATGTCTACACCAGTGAGTGCGCCAGAAAAGTCAAACTGGAGAGAAGTTGTCACCCATAAAGAAGGATGCCTGATCTTAAGTGTCAGTGCATACACAGGTTTTATGGTTCGCCTTGAACGCGAAGATGGTTTGCCGCGCATTGTTGTTCACGACCGTAAAACTGGCGAAGAACATGCCATTTCGTTTGATGAAGAAGCGTATTCGCTCGGTCTTATTGGTGCCTCAGAGTATAACACCGATACCATTCGGTTTTCATATTCATCAATGTCAACGCCCAGCCAAACCTTTGACTATAATATGAAAACTCGGCAACGCACTTTGTTGAAAACTCAAGAAGTACCAAGCGGTCATGATGCAAACGACTATGTAACGCGCCGGGTGATGGCGCCTTCACATGATGATGAATTGGTGCCTGTTTCATTGGTTTATCACCGAACTACTGCAATCGACGGCACTGCCCCATTATTGCTATACGGTTACGGAGCCTATGGTATGTCGATGCCTGCGGGCTTTAATACCAGTATTTTGTCGTTGGTTGATCGTGGATTCGTTTATGCTATCGCCCATATTCGTGGCGGGAAAGAGCGTGGATATCGCTGGTATGAAGCAGGCAAGCGACAGCATAAGCAAAACACTTTTAAAGACTTTATCGCTGCGGCTGAGTTTTTGACTGAGCAAAATTTCTGTGCGCCAGGTCGCATCATTGCCCACGGCGGCTCTGCTGGCGGGATGCTGATGGGTGCGGTCGCCAACATGGCGCCTCAACTTTTTAAGGGTATGATTGCCGAAGTTCCATTTGTCGACGTACTGACCACGATACTTGATGATACGTTGCCTTTGACGCCGCCCGAGTGGCCTGAGTGGGGCAATCCGATTACTTCATTAGAAGATTACCAAACCATCGCCGCCTATTCGCCCTATGACAATGTGAAAACCCAATCCTATCCAGCAATTCTTGCTGTGGCAGGCCTAACCGATCCCCGCGTGACTTATTGGGAACCGGCAAAGTGGGTGGCAAAACTGCGTGAACATAATTCTGGCCACAATCCTATATTATTAAAGACCAATATGTCGGCAGGCCATGGCGGCGCTTCTGGGCGTTTTTCGCGCTTGGAAGAAGTGGCATTTAACTATGCATTTGCGGTCAAGGTTGCGGGCGTTTGAATTTTTTGGTTCGGAGGTTCAAGATGAATAGAACATTTAAGGCATTGATCGCGACGGCAATTTTCATATTACCGATGGCTTGGACAAACGTAGTTTCAGCTGCGCCTAAGCGTGTCGAGGGGGTGTCTTGTCGTTACTCCAAAGCAAGCCAAGGAACTTGGATCGGTCATTTTGAGGGTTTGAAGGAATCGCCAATGATTAGCAAAGGTGATCAATATTATCCCGTCTCAATATTGCGCTGCTTCAAAAGCCAAGCAGATTGCAAGGCTTGGAAGTATTGGGTGCAAACAGATTATCCGATTGCGCCAAGAGTTGCGTCCTGCAAACGCAAATAACTATTTGGCCGGGGTATATCCGTTGGCAAGCTTTGGTATCGCTTTCAAATAAGCAGCGACGGCCGCACGGTCATCATCGGAAACATGGGACCAATTGGTGACAACAGCACCCATTGAACCACCGGCGCTATCAAAATCCGGCTTGAATCCGTCTTTTAACATTGACGCAATTTGCTCTTCAGTCCAATCGCTAATCCCACCCTCGCCGCTGGTGATGTTGGCTATATTGCCCTCACCTTCAGGATTTTTGGCGCCAGACAACCATTGCGCCATCATAGGGCCTCCGAGAATATTGCGCGGTGTATGGCATTCCCCGCAGTGGCCGGGGCCTTCGACCAAATATTGCCCACGCTTGATTGTGTCGGTAGCGTTCTCCAATTTTACAACGGGGCCTTGCTTGAAAAATAAGAATTTCCAACCGCCAAGCGTGCGGCGGATGTTGAATGGGAATGGCAATTCGTGATCAGGGGCGATGCCTGCAACGGCGGGCAAAGTTTTCATAAACGCATACAAATCAGCGACGTCCGAAAGTGTCATGCGTTGATATGATGCGTAAGGAAAGGCTGGGTAGTAGTGTTTGCCTTCGGGCGAGACACCGCGCTGCATGGCGTTGGCGAAAGAGGCAAAATCCCAAGCGCCGATGCCGTCTTTCTCATCCGTCGAAATATTGGGGACATGGAAATTGCCAAATGGCGAT
>JBGTAU010000421.1:0-2605 GCA_041749675.1 Rhizobiaceae bacterium
CAGCAAAGTACCTTGCCCGCAAAGATGTAAGGACTATGGCGCTCATTGGTCTTGGCGCGCAATCAGAGTTTCAAAGTTTGGCCTTCAAGGCAATTGTTGGAATCAAATCGTTACGCGTTTTTGATGTAGACCCGATCGCTACGCGCAAGTTTGCAGGCAATATGTCTGATAGCGGCATTGCGATAACTTATTGTGATACGCCACAAGACGCCGTCGCTGGTGCGGACATCATCACCACCGTGACCGCTGACAAACGTAACGCAACCATTCTATCCGACAATATGGTCGGCGCAGGTGTGCATATCAACGGCGTTGGTGGCGACTGTCCTGGCAAAACCGAATTGCATCGAGACATATTACTGCGCTCTTCTATTTTCACTGAATTCACCCCACAGACGCGCATTGAAGGCGAACTGCAACAATTGCCGCACGATCACGCCGTGACCGAACTTTGGGAGGTCATCAACGGCAGCAAGGACGGGCGCACCAGCGACCAGCAAATCACACTGTTTGATTCAGTGGGCTTTGCCATAGAAGATTTCTCGACATTACGCGTGGTAAGACGACTGGCTGTTGAGGCGGGGCTTATTCATGATATTGATTTGCTACCGCGTGCGGGCGATCCAAAAGATCTTTATGGGCTCATCCGCGCAGGTTCGAAGACGTTAGAAAAATTGAGTGCTTAGTAGATGAAAAAGATCGAGTTATTTGGTGCTCCGGTAAACCTTGGCGCAGGCATGCAAGGGTTTTCAATGGGGCCATGTGCACTGCGTTTAGCAGGCGCAGTCGAGCGCCTCCATGCGCTCAATCATGCTGTTGTTGACCAAGGTGATCTGGCGTCCGCGCCTGTTGATGGGCTTAGTTTAGACGGCAATACAAAGCACTTGGCCGATATAGCTGGCTGGACGCGAACGCTGCAAAAAGCGGCTGCACACTCATTGAAATCCGGCAATCTGCCAGTTTTTCTAGGCGGCGATCATGCATTGTCGATGGGCACCGTTTCGGGCGCTGCAACGCATGCTGCAAGTGTTGGCAAACCTTTGTTCGTGCTTTGGCTCGATGCGCACGCGGACTATAACACGCCACAAACGTCACCATCTGGCAACATGCACGGTATGCCTGTAGCGTTTTTCACTGGAAAGCCCGGATTTGACGGAATTCTTTCCGCCGACCGTGCAGTGGTCAAACCATCCAACGTATTTATCCTTGGCGTCCGTTCCATCGATCGCGATGAGCGCCGCGCATTGTCGGATGCTGGTATAAACGTCTATGATATGCGGGCGCTTGATGAGCATGGCATCGCAGCTTTGCTCCGTTCTATTTTGACCGTAGTCAAAGAATCCGGTGGCCTGCTGCATGTCAGCCTTGATGCGGACTTCATTGACCCAGCGATTGCTCCCGGTGTTGGCACGGCCGTCAACGGCGGCGTCACGTACCGCGAGGCCCACCTTGCGATGGAAATGCTTGCCGACAGCGGATTGGTCACATCGCTCGATGTGGTCGAACTTAACCCGTATTTGGATGAACGCGGCAGGACTGCAATCTTATTAGCCGAACTCATTGCAAGTCTATTTGGCCAGCGCATATTTGAAACAGTGGATGCGAGCAGTTTTAACGGCAATGCCGGTGGACAGACCGCGGGCAGAATGCTTCAATCTGCAAGGTAACGGGTACTGAGCGCCCAGCGGGTAATAAGATATGGAAGCACTGAACCTATTGAGTTTCGGCCCCGAAGGATGGGGCGACGATATATTCAGAGGTGTTTTGGTCACCATCTCGCTGGCATTAGCAACACTGCCGATAGGTCTAACGATTGGCTTCTTTGTCGCGCTCGGCAAACAATCTGAAGAACCCTCCATCCGTCTGGCGGCAAATATCTACACTGTAATTTTTCGCGGGCTACCGGAATTGTTGACACTTTTCATCGTGTTTTACGGTGCGCAAATCGGCATTCAGATGGTCTATTCGACCATCATGGGGGCGGACAAAGTGATCGAAATTAACGCCTTCGTGTCAGGCATGATCGCGCTTGGCGTGGTGTTTTCATCCTACTCATCAGAAGTGTTTCTGTCAGCGTTTCGAGCAATCCCCAAAGGCCAGTATGAGGGAGGCTGGTCGGTTGGTCTGTCAAGCTGGCACACGATGCGCATGGTCATTCTGCCACAGCTGATTAAGATAGCCCTGCCAGGCCTCGCAAATCTGTGGCTCATATTGCTCAAAGATACAGCACTTGTCTCCGCAATTGGCCTTGCCGACATTTTACGCCAAACAGGTATCGCAGCACGGGTGACCAAACACGCGTTTTTGTTCTTCGGAACAGCCTGCATGATTTATCTGGTACTCGCGATCATTTCGTCTTTCTTCGTCAATCGCATCAGCGATTGGGCCTCAAAAAGCGAGGCCGCACGATGAGCACTGTTGTATCGACCATCGAAAAACCCGTTGCGCCGCCGAAGCCTTGGACGCGTGCGCGCTACGTTGGCTGGGCTCTCATGGCGCTGTGGATAGCGCTGCTTGGCGGATTAGCCTTGTGGATGATCCAAGCTTGGAACCCAGATCTTTTCGACAAATATTATCCCAAATATGTCAGCGGCCTGATCATCAC
>JBGTAU010000422.1:0-9718 GCA_041749675.1 Rhizobiaceae bacterium
TGGTGAAGTTTTGATTTTCGATATGCGTGTTACGCAGCCGCGTGGGGTTATTGTGGTCGATAAAAATGGACGCATTGACTGGACGCTGCGCGCTAACTCACCGTTTGATCCTAGCAATGTGCGCATTGAAAATATGGTGGTTGAGGGTGGCCAGTTTGAGCTTATCGATCAAGCAGCGGGGCGCACCCATTCGATCGCATTGCCAAATGCAATCGTGAGTGCCAAGGCTTTAACCGGCCCGTGGCGGATGACGGGTTTGGTGCAAATTGATGGCGAGGCGATGCATGTGTCGGTGGTGACGGGGCAGGCGGAAAAAGGTGTACTGCCCTTGCGCGTTTCTGCGCTTCCAACAAACCGGACTGTTTTTATTGAAAGTGATGGGTCGGCGAAGGTGGATGGCGGCGCGGTCAGTTATGCGGGTCAATTCACTTTTCGACCCGCGCTCAAAGGAGATTACCAGGCGGCGCAATTGAAAGTGCCAGCGGGAATAGGCCAAGATGATGCTGGCCTGTCTTACAAAGTGACGGGGAAATTTGGGTTGGCCCCGACAGGTCTTGCGCTGCCGGACTATCGACTGGAAACAGGTGCACGCGACAATCCCTATATCGCCACTGGAAGTGGGTCGATCATATTTGGCGCATCGCCCATGTTTGACCTCAAGCTTGATGGAACACAGGTCAACATTTTAGAGGACGATGTTACCGGTGCGGGCTTGGGGTTGGCGGACCGGATTGCTACATTTCAAAGTATTATTGGCAGTATACCAATGCCCTCGATGCCGGGGTCGATCGACATCAATCTGCCGGCGATAGTGGCGGGTGATACCACGGTACGCGATGTGGCTTTTACCGCAACGCCGGAAAATGGGGCGTGGCGGGTACGGGATTTCAAATCAACATTGCCGGGACGTACGCAATTGGAGGCCGACGGCATTTTGGGACTGGGCGATGACTTCGGGTTTACGGGCAAATTGCTTGTCGCGTCCAATCAGCCCGCCGGTCTTGCCAATTGGCTGACAGGGCAAGTTGATCCTGCCATTCGCAAGATCAGTGCTATCGGTTTTTCGTCGAATGTGGATTTGAAATCGCACATACAATCTTTTGCGGCGCTGGAACTGGCGCTGGGCGAGGCAACTTTCAAAGGCAGTGCAGAGCGACGCACGGACGGTGAGCGGCCTGCTTTATCAGTCTCGCTGCGCGGCGGTGCATTGGATTTGGATGGCTTAAACGCTTTGGCGCAAGGCTTTGTTGGACAAGAGGGCGAAAGCCGATTTGCAGGCCATGACGTCACAGTATCGCTTGATGCAGGGCCAGTTTCGCAAAGCGGTGTCGAAGCTGCCGAACTGGGCGTTTCTTTGCGTATAAAGCAAAATGTGATAGAGATTGACCGACTAATGATCGGTGATGTTGTGGGCGCATCCCTTTCTGCGACTGGCAAAATTATTAATCCTGGCGTCGCGTTTTCTGGCAATCTTGATGCGTCGTTGATCAGTGCTGACGGTAGCCAATTTGCGGCCATGTTGGCGGCGCGATTTCCGCAGAATGCCGCATTGCAGACGTTGGCAAGCCGCCTTGCTACGGTTCCGGACCTACTAAGTGACTTGAATGCGACCATCATCGCCAGCACTGCACAGGATGGAGACGTGCGCGCGGTAACCTTGAGCTTGAATGCCAAAACGCCGACAGGTGAATTGGTGTTTGCCGGCAATGCTAAGGGCGAAGATGTTGCAACGATGGCTGGGAGTTTTCAGGGCAGTATACGAGAAGAGGATCCGCTTAGTTTGGTGGCTATGGCGGGCATTGCGCTGGTGCCGCTGGGTGCGCCCGGGCCTGCTATTGTGGATTTCTCTGGGGAAGGCGGCATTGATATAGGGCTTGATACAAAGGTTGCCATAAAAACCGATGGTACAGATGGTGGGTTTAATGGTTCATTAAAATTCACGGCGCTCGGCATCGCGGCCGACGGGAAAATCAATCTGACATCTAAGGATTTTGATCCGTATTTGGTGGCTTCGGGTTTGGCGTTTTCGGGTGTGGGGACTGGCACAAATCTGTCGTTGAAAGCTGATGTTTTGTCTGGTCAGTCGGGGCTTAATTTCTCCAATTTGGTTGGGGTTGTTGGCGAAAATAATTTCAAAGGACAAGGCAAATTTGTTCAAGCTGAGCGGCCAAACATCTCTGGTTCATTCACGGTGGATCGCATGGATGTCGTTTGGTTTGGCGAGAATTTGCTTGGCACTGGTGCGCTGGGTGGCATTGATCAGACGGCCGCTTTTTCAATTCATCCTGTTGCCCCATTCGATGGGCGGCTAGAGTTTGAAAGTAAAGCGCTGTCACTGGGTGTATTGGGTGAGGCGAGCGGTGCGAAAGGGGTACTGGAGCTCACGTCTAATGCAGCGCGCCTGACGGATATTTCGGCAGCATGGTTTGGCGGCGAACTGACTGGGTCTGTTGATGTGCGCAATGACGAAGGCATCGCGACAATGAATGCGAGCATTGCATTAGAAAATGGCAAAGCAACACTCGTCGAAATTTTGCGTCCAATTGAAGGGGCAATTGACGTGAAGGGCTCTGTGACTGCATCCGGTAAAACGCTCGACGGATTGATTGCTGGCTTGACGGGATCAGGCGTTGCGACGATCCGTGATGGTGCAGTGCCGGGATTTAATCCGAAGGGCTTTGAAAATTTGCTTGCAAACTTTGGACAACCCGAGCGTGCGCCGCAATCGGCTGACGTTGATGCGTGGGTTACATCATCCGTTCGTTCTGGAACATTTCCGTTGGATGCGAAGCCGGTTGCATGGTCGATTGCAGGTGGTAACTTGCGTGTGCCGAGCATTACCGGCGCAACACCGCAGGCCCAATTAAACGCGGAAGTTAAGGTTGATCTGAGATCTCGCCAGGGAGAAGTGTCTGGGGTGTTGGCATATGATGCAAACAAGGACAGCGTGATTGGTGCTGAGCCTGTAGTGCCGTTTGTTGCATCCGTTTTACAACACAGCTCGACGCTTTCTTTGAACCCCCAACCGATGGAGCAGTATTTTACACAGCGTACTTTGGAGCGTGAGCAGGCACGTGTTGAGGCATTACAGTCGGCGCTGGTTGAGAAACAGCGACTACGCCGCGATGTGCGTTTGATCGCTAATTTATACAGTGAACGTGAGCGCAAGGCGCTTTTGCGCGACGCAGCCATGCGGGCCGAAAAAGCGCGACAGGGGGCCGTGTTGACGGGTCAATGGAGTGCCGAAAAAACAAGGCAAGACGAAGAGAAACTACAGCTTGAGGCGCAAGCCAAAGAGCAGGCTGCGCGTGAAAAAGCAGCACAGGAAAAGGCCGCGCAAGAGGCTGCAAAATCCGACAAGCAAATTGAGTTGCCATCCTTGGAGCCGTCGCTTCCGAACAATAAGTCATTGCAAGACGTTTTCAAAACGCTCGAATTTGATCTCAATTGATCTGTGGTCAATCCACGTGTGCACGGACATGGGCAAGCGCTGCGATACGCAGGGCGGATGACAGGTTGGCGTTCATGCCGCGTGCGGCATCAATACTGGCGATCACTTGCGCCAGCGGAATGGATTGCGCCGCTGCCATTTGCTGTAAAATTTGCTGGAATTCATCTTCGATGGAGTAAGAAGTGCGATGGCCATTGAGGCTAATTGAGCGCTTTTTGATGCCACTCATTCGGGTTGCTTCTCAAGCGGTGGCAACAGGTGCGCATCGAGGTGTTTATTGTCGCGTTCGGATTGTTGGGCTTGTAGCTTTTTTTCCGCGGACGTTCTGCCAAAATGGGCCCGATTTTGCGATGCTTGCAGTTCGTATTCAAAGCGTTGTTTGGACTTTCGGACACGACGCAGATTGATCAGCTCGCCCATCGGATTACTTCTTTCGGAATGCATCCAGTGAAACTACATCAGCGGAAGGCTTGGCGGCTTCTACAGTCTCCTCACTGGTTTTTTTAGTGACGAGCTTAGGTGCCTTCGATTTACCGTTTGCTTTGGGCTTGCTGGCCACAACAGGCAGATTGGGCTGATTTTCGTCATCCTTGACTATGTGCAAAGGCTCATGAACTGCATTGCCCTCGGTTTTGACTTCAAATTCGAGTTCAAAATTGACAGACGGATCATAAAATCCACGGATAGAGGAATAGGGGATCACCAGCTTTTCAGAAACGTCATTAAACGACAAAGTGACTTCGAAGCCGGATTCTGACACTTCCAAATCCCAATATTGGTGCTGAATGACAATGGTCATTTGCTCTGGGTACTTTTCATGCAAACGCGATGAAATACGTACGCCAGGCGCGCCGGTTACGAAGGTGATGAAAAAATGGTGATTGCCAGGTAAACCTGTGCGATTAACTTCTGACAATACTTTGCGAATGACGCCACGAAGCGCGTCTTGTGCCAAGATGTCGTACCGGATCAAGTCTTCGCTCATGGGACCACTGCTGTTGGATTCGTTTTACTTACCAAAACATCTATCGCGCCACAGCGGGAAGGTAAACCGGAATATGAAAAATCGATAGCCGGTGCTGAATTCATATTTTTGAGAAAAGTGGAGGTTTCTGTTGCCAGGCACCTCCGAGCCCCGCCTAGACCCTGCGAAGAGTTAGGACTTGATTTGAAGTGTCACACCGCCATTAGGCAGCGAGACGTACTTCCGCATAGTTGTCATTTGCAACTACTAATTTAGCCCGATAACGGTGGATACAATGCCGAGCAAAAGATCGCTTTTTACGCCCTCGTCGATCCTGTGTCGCCCCCGCCAAAACCCAGATGTCTGAATTTTGGTGGAGGCGCCGGGTACTGCCCCCGGGTCCGAAAGGTTTATTATAACGTCCATTTATCACCATAGTCGGCAAGCCGACAGCATTCATATAGGCGCGTTTGACTGAGAATCAAATGATTTTCGATAGATTCTGTCGGGGAGAACGCCACAAGCGGGGATTGACTCCGTGATTTCGTTAGGCAACATTGACGTTTAGGTGAACGGGCGGCCGACAAGAGCCGAAGATTCTGCACCTTTTTTGACAGTGAAATTCATTCGACAAGGAGACTACAAAATGGCCGATTATTTAGCAGATGTGCGCAAGTACGATGCATCCGCTGACGAAGCAATCGTTGGCAAAATCGTCAAGCATCTGGGTATTGCATTGCGTAACAAGGATTCATCGCTTGTTTCGTGTTCTGACCAGACTGAACTTGACCGGGTTCGCGACAAGTGGTGTGTGAAGAAGTTTGGTGCAACTGACACAGCAAAGTGCGACAGCATCATCAAAACGGTTTGCGAGACCATGAAGGACGATCGCTCCAAAGGTCGCGTTACCTTCTATTATCTCGTTGCAAAGCACATGGGCAAACTGGGCGCACTCTAAGCCGTTCGACCAGTTTGAGTTATTGGCCACCAAGAACTTTGGAATTTGGTGTGACAGGTGAAAGTGTACAAAAGGCCTCGATTTAATTTCGAGGCCTTTGTAGTTTTGGTGGCTTTTATGCCAATAGTGTTGGTATCTCGCTTCGATTCGATGGAATAGCAACATGCGCGCTTATCATGACCTTATCAGGCATGTTTTTGAACACGGGATTGATCGCGGTGATCGCACGGGTACAGGAACGCGCTCGGTGTTTGGCTATCAGATGCGGTATAATTTGGCGGATGGGTTTCCGCTTCTCACCACCAAAAAGCTACATGTGAAGTCGATTGTTCACGAACTACTTTGGTTCTTAAACGGCGATACTAACATTGCCTATTTAAAAGAAAATGGCGTTTCGATCTGGGATGATTGGGCGGATGCTGACGGTAATCTGGGTCCGGTGTATGGCTACCAGTGGCGCTCTTGGCCCAATCCGAAGGGTGGATCAGTGGATCAAATTGCCAATTTGATTGCACAGATTAAGAAAAAACCGTCGTCACGCAGGTTGATTGTCTCAGCGTGGAATCCGGCGCAAGTGGATGAAATGGCGCTGCCGCCGTGCCATTGCTTATTCCAATTTTATGTCGCGAACGGCAAACTGTCGTGCCAGCTCTATCAGCGCTCTGCCGATATTTTCCTTGGCGTTCCGTTTAATATTGCATCGTATGCGCTGCTTACGATGATGATTGCGCAAGTGTGTGATCTTAGACTGGGCGAATTCATCCACACACTTGGAGACGCGCATATTTATGCCAATCATTTTGAACAGGCGAAATTGCAATTGACCAGAGAGCCGAAGGCATTGCCGACGATGCGGTTGACTGGTGATGTGAAGGATATTTTTGGATTTCAATACAGTGATTTTGAACTCTGTGATTACAATCCCGATCCACACATCAAAGCGGCAGTTGCGGTGTAATCAGGCACTAGTCGGGCTAGGGAGGTCCAAATGCGTTTCGTATTATCCACAGTCTTTGGTTTGATCGTGGCAAGTCCCTCGCATGCCAATGACACGATGGCAGAATTGGCAGCTGGTGGTATTCAATATGTGAAATCGAACGATGTTGAGATGAGTGAAGAGCGGCTGTTTGTCTCGATGGACAAGGTGAAGGTCGACTATGTTTTTACTAACAAATCGGCAAAAGATGTTGAAGGGCTGGTAGCATTTCCGTTGCCCGATATTATGCCGATTTCTGATGGCGATGCAGCAGTTCGAGACGCCGAGTCAGATAATTTTCTGGGATTTTCTGTCCGCCAAGACGGCAAACCGATTGATGTGAAGCTTCAACAACGTGCTGTTGTCTTGAACCTAGATGTCACGGATACGCTGGTTACCGCCGGTGTGCCGCTTGCTAACTATAATGAAAAGGCGGGGAAAGTGCTCGATGGGCTTTCGCCAACAGTTATAGACGATTTGTTGGGCAAGGGCTTGGTTTCTGTGGAGGAGTGGGATTCAGGCGCTGGTATGCAAAAGCATGTGCTGCCGCAGTGGACACTCAAGTCAACTTATTATTGGACCACCACGTATCCGGCCAATGGTTCGGTCAACGTCTCTCATGAATATTTGACAGGGACGGGTGGAACCGTTGGTATGACTTTCCTGGGCGAAGATGGAAAAGCGGGCGGCGAGCAGCTCGAACTTTACCGCAAGAAATACTGTGTGGATGATGATTTTGTGCGCAAGGTAGAGAAGCGTTTGATCGGGCATAATTTCGATAATGGTCCGTTGTTTACGGAAAATTGGATCAGCTATATTTTATCAACAGGCGCAAACTGGTCTGGCCCAATTGGAAAATTTACGTTGGTTGTCGATAAGGGCTCGCCCGATAATCTGGTTAGTTTTTGTGGCGAGGGCGTTAAGAAAATTGGGCCAACGACTTTTGAGCTGACCAAGACGGATTTTTGGCCTGAAGAAGATCTGCATGTGTTGGTGCTGCGGGCGCAAACGCAATGAGTGAAAGTCGCAAAGTGCCGACAATCACATTGGTAGTGGCTGTTTCGCAAAATGGAGTCATAGGCCGCGAAGGTGGTTTGCCGTGGCGCTTATCGAGCGATCTCAAGCGCTTCAAAGCCGATACGATGGGGCGGCCGATTATTATGGGGCGTAAGACTTTTCAATCCATTGGACGATTGTTGCCGGGGCGCGAAAACATTATCGTGTCGCGTGATCGTGATTTTGCGGTTGAAGGGGCGAGCGTTTGTGCTGATGTAGAAGCGGCGTTGACATGCGCGCGCAACAAAGCTCAGGACATGGGTGCCGAAGATATTGCTGTTATTGGCGGCGGCGAGATTTATCGGCAGACTTTTGATTATGCAGATCGGTTGATTGTGACTTGGGTGCTAACCTCCATTGATGGCGATACGCGCTTTCCGGATATTGATCTTGCAATTTGGCGCGCGGTTTCTATCGAAGACTTTCCAGCAAGCGAGAAAGACGACTACGCCACGCGGCGGGTTGTTTATGAACGCCAGCCCGTTTGACGATTAAGTAATCCCATAGAAATCAGCGGTAGCGCCGTTGAATATGCGTCCGCGCGTCCCTATAACAATACATACGTTCGGTGATTGCGCCGAAAAGTAATATGATCGCGAAGAAGGGTCTTTTATGCCTTGGAATGACAAGAACGACGGTGGTGGACCTTGGAAACCATCGGACAAGAACAATGGTCCATGGGGACAGGGGCCGCAAGGTCCGAAAGGCGGTGGCCCCGGTGGTACGCCACCTGATCTTGATGAGATTTTGCGACGCGGTCAGGAGCGCTTGAAACAAGCGATACCCGGCGGCGGCGCTAATCCTGTGTTCTTTGGTCTGCTCGGCGCGGGCGTTCTGGCGTTGTGGCTGATGCAGTCGATTTACCAAGTGCAGCCAGATGAACTTGGACAAGAACTGCTTTTGGGTACGCCCAAAACAGAAGTTTCGATGCCAGGTCTGCATTTCCATTTCTGGCCGCTAGAAAAGGTCGAGATCGTTTCGACGACGCAGCAGCGTGAACAGATTGGGTCTTCCAACGGTCCGACCAGTTCGGGTCGCAAAGAAGGACAGATGCTCTCTGGCGATCAAAACGTTATCGACGTGAATTTCACGGTGATTTGGAGCGTGAATGATCCGAAGAAATATCTGTTCGGCGTGAATTCGCAGCGCGATGTGGTGCGCATGGTGGCGGAAAGCGCGATGCGCGAATTTGTTGGCCGGTCCAATGCGGAAGAGGTTCGTACCGAGGGCCGTCAGAAGGTTGAAGATGCCGTGCGCATTCAGACCCAGCAAACACTAGACGGTTACGGTGCAGGCGTAACGATTGTGGGCGTGCAGCTTGAAAAGGCCGATCCGCCGGCGGAAGTTGCCAGCGCGTTTGAAGAAGTGCAGCGCGCACAGCAGAACCAAGATCAGGTGCAGCGCGAAGCCGATGCTTATGCCAATAAGCGGCTGGGTGAAGCGCGCGGCCAAGCATCGCAGCTGCGCGAAGAAGCGCAGGGCTATAAGCAAAGTATCGTTGCTGAAGCGCAAGGTCAGGCAGCACGGTTTGTGTCTGTTTATGATGAATACGCCAAGGCTAAAGATGTAACGCGTGAGCGGCTCTATCTTGAGACCATTGAAGAGGTTTTTGCGAAGTCGCGCAAGATTGTGATGGAGCCGGGCGGGCAGGGTGTGGTGCCTTACCTTCCGCTGACAGAGCTGGCAGCGCCGACCAAGCCTAAAACCGATGTCGCGAATTAAGGATGAATGACATGAGCAAACTTCCTTTTTTCATTGGCGCAGTTGTTTTGGCACTGGGTCTTTTGTTTTCGACCATTTTTGTGGTTTCACCCAAAGAACAAGCGATTGTTTTGCGCTTTGGTGAAATCACGCGCGTGATTACTGAGCCTGGCATATACTTCAAGGTGCCAACTGCGGTGGTTGATTCCGTGCAGTTTGTTGAAAAGCGTGTGCAGCGTTTTGAACTCGATGACATTCGCGTTCAGGTTCGTGATGGTCGCCGTTACATCGTTGACGCGTTCGTCGCATACCGTATTGCCGATCCTCGCAAATTCCGTGAAACGGTGACCGGTAGCACTGAGCTTTTGAACGACAATTTGCGCACCCGCTTGGATGCGTCGCTGCGTAGTGTTTATGGTCAGCGCTCGTTTGAAGACGCGCTGTCAGACCAACGTTTGCAGATGATGCAAGAAGTCAAACGCCAATTGACGCCGCAAGCGCAGCAAGTGGGTGTGGATATTGTAGATGTTCGAATTTTGCGTACAGATTTGCTCGACGAAGTTTCTGAGCAAACATTTGAGCGCATGAAGGCTGAACGCTTGGCGGAAGCGG
>JBGTAU010000423.1:0-2707 GCA_041749675.1 Rhizobiaceae bacterium
GTTTGGCCCAACAATGCAAATTAGAAATCTCAATTTTCAGCTAATGATTCCCATTGTGATTGGGATTACGATGGAAGCAATGGTACATTAAATGCGGGGCGATTATACCACGCGAAAGGATAATGCCATGAGAGAATTTCATTGTGGCTCGCTGGTGCCAGGTTGCAACTGGTACACCTGCCATGAAAGTGAAGCTGAAATAATCCGCCGCACCGTACAGCATTTGCAAGAAACCCACGGCGAAACAATCATTCGTGACAGAATGTTAGACGCAATCAAAGCGCGGATTGAACCTCACACAAAAGTTGCGTGAAGGCTTATACCCGCTCGCCACCCCTAACCTTGTAAGTCGGCGCGTACATCGTCACCAACTCCTCCGCCGCCGTTGGATGCACCGCCATTGTGCGGTCAAAATCAGCCTTGGTCGCACCCATTTTCATCGGAATGGCCAAAAGCTGGGCCATTTCCGCAGCATCTGGGCCCATAATGTGAGCGCCAATGACTTTTTGGCTTTTGGCATCGACGATCAGTTTCATCAGCATTTTTTCTTGGGAACCCGACAAAGTCGCCTTCATAGGACGAAATTCAGCGCGGAAAATATCCAAATCGCCAAACTGTTTGGCTGCGGCCTCTTCCGAAAGGCCGACTGTTCCGATTTCGGGACGCGTAAAAACACCAGTCGCAATCATCTCGTGATCGGGCTGCGTTGGATTGTTTTTGTACACAGTTTCGATGAAACACATCGCCTCGTGAATGGCCACAGGTGTCAACTGAACACGATTGGTCACATCGCCGACCGCATAGATATGCGGTTGAGAGGTGCGCGAGTAGCCATCAACCACGATCGCACCCTGCTTATCCAAAGAAACGCCCGAAGCCTCCAAGCCAAGCCCGTCGGTATTTGGAATACGACCAACCGCGAGCAAGACTTGGTCAGCGTCCAACGCCTCGCCGTTGCTCATTATCACGTGCAGACGACTATCCGTTCCGCGGCGTACGCCCTCAAGCATGGTTTCGGTGAGGATACGAATGCCTTTATCGACCATCGCTTTGTGCAGGCTTTGGCGGACATCTTGATCGAAGCGCGAAAGCACTTCTTTGCCGCGATAGACGACCGTGACCTCAGTGCCAAGCCCATGAAATATATTGGCAAATTCCAACGCGATATACCCGCCGCCTTCAATAACGAGTGATTTTGGCTGCACCGGCAGGTCAAAAACTTCATTAGACGAAATGCACAATTCAAAGCCAGGAAGCGCCTTATGAGGATTGGGGCGCCCGCCTGTTGCAATCAATATATGTGCGGCAGTCACCGTTTTACCTTCGTTATGAAGACGAATAGAATGCGGCCCGACAAGTTCTGCTCGGCTTTCGAATATGGTGGCCTTGTTGGTGTCGAGGCCTTTGCGATAAAGGCCTTCAAGCCGCGTGATTTCTTTTTCTTTGGCCGCGACCAATTTGGACCAATCAAACGACGTGTTCTCCACCGTCCAACCAAAGCCTTGTGCTTCGTGAAAATGATCAGCAAATTCAGAGGCATAGACCATCAACTTCTTTGGCACACAGCCACGTATGACACAGGTGCCGCCGAAGCGATATTCTTCAGCAATGCCGACGCGTTTACCCATTGAGGCTGCGACCCGCCCTGCCCGTACGCCACCCGACCCACCGCCGATTACAAACAAATCAAAATCAAACGTTGTCATAGTGGCCTCCATTATTTTGGCATCGCATCACCTAATAGCACTGCCTTAAAAATGCAAAGCCCGGACGAAGGGAATCGCCCGGGCTACAAAATTTATGTAAATTAGATTATTGCTTTGGCGCTTCTGGTGCTTTTTCACCAGCGGCAGGATCTGCGGGCGCAGGCTCCGCGGGGACCGCTGCTTTAATTTTATCTGCAACGTTCTGCGCTAAATCACGAGCAACACCAGACTGCCAAATATTGGCTGCCTCAATCAATTGGCGCGTAGCAAGTGGACCATCAGAAATCAATTTCTTGCCGACGTCAGTTGCATAAAATTCAGCAATTGCCTTAAGTTCAGCTTCCGTGAAGACCTTGGCATAAACCCGAGCGGCCTCATTTTCCAAATCGCCGCGTCGCGCTACAAGCGCAAGTACTTCGTTATCCACTGTGGAGGTGATGAGGGCTTCCAGATTGGGATCCTTCTGGATCATTTCAGCCTTCAACGCATCAGCAGCTTGTGGCAAGATCGAATCGAACTGGTTCGTCGCACCGATGGAGGCGATGGCGCTGCGTGCTTGCTTCAAATGCTCAGGCGATACTTCTTGCGCGCTTGCGAAACTTGTCAGCGCGAAAAACACACCTATCGCGGCAGCGGCGGCTGAAGTGCGGAATGTGGCGCGAAGGCCGGGAGTGGTCGTCATCTTGGTATGTTCTCCATCAAATTCATTTATTCAAAGTTCGAATGCCACTGGTGCCAGCAATTATGGCTGTTGTGGCAATATCGATAAAGAGGCCATGCTCTACCACCCCGGGGATAGCATGCAAAGCCATTGATAGCGCCTTTGCATCTGGAATGCGGCCAAAAGATGCATCCAATATCAAATGACCACCATCTGTTTTGAAAATTTGCCCATCCCGCTCGCGCAAAACTATGGGTCCAGTCAATCCAAGACTAAGGGCCACTTGTTCAATTGCCAAATGTGTCGAGGTGAGGCCAAACGCATTCACTTCAATCGGTAA
>JBGTAU010000424.1:0-2994 GCA_041749675.1 Rhizobiaceae bacterium
CGGATGCTGAGAAGCCTTCCCGATTGGCAAGTTTGATATCTTGGACAGTCACATCATGTTGAAAATCAACGAACGCTTTCGAAGATTTGTTATCGCCGCTCACTGTATGCAAAGCAGGCGCGAAAAAGCTTGGATCACATGCTGGAGTGGAAAGCTTTTTAAGATTGGTGTTTTGAAGTTCGCTTGTCACAACAGCAGCTATCCGCTGTCCATCCAACACAGCAGCTTCTTCTCCAAATATGCCAGCTGCTGCGCCGCAGGTTTTGAAATTAAAGCCGGGAGCGGGGGATGGCGGCAAGAAGGCTTGCAGGTCGTCATTCCATTCTGGCTTACCGCCTGCTTGGCTTGCCAGTTGAATGGAAGGAGACCAGCCGCCTGATACGCCCAGTATCGAACATTCAATAGTTTGAGTTGCGCCAGTTTGACTTCCTGTTGTTAAATCAATGGCTTGAACGGAAATTCTTGTTAAACAATTGCTTCCTGCAGTGTCAACTATGACGTTGCTAAGGCATAATTTGGCATTGCAGTCTCGAGCGATCTGATTGGCGGTAGGTGATATTTCCTTGCGTGGATCGATGATTGCAGCGACTTTTACCCCCGATTTTGAGAGCGCTGCAATTGCATGATATGCGTGGTCGTTGTTGACAAAAAACGCAGTCGGCTTGGCAGGTGCGATTTGGGTTTTGCTCACAAGTTCATCGAGCATACTGGTCAACATAACGCCTGGGCGATCATTACCTGGAAAGACAATTGGACGCTCGGTCGAACCGGTTGCGTGGATCGCTGTTTTGCAGCGGATGACCCAATGGCGCTGTCGTGGTTCGCCGATGGAACGTTCGGATTTATGGTCTGCAACGCGCTCGGTTGCGGCATAAGTATTGCAATCATAAACGCCCCAAACATGGGTGCGGGTGAGCGTTTGAATGCCCTCAATTGATGCGCCTTGGGGCGGGCAATTGTCAGCTAAAATGATACGCAATCCTGCAGCGGACAGTGCGTGTGCTGCAGCATTACCGGCGGTGCCTGCGCCAACAATCAACACGTCGCAGAATGCGTTGACCCGTTCATACCGGTCAACGTCGGGGACCAATCCTGCGCGACCAAGACCGGCGGCGCGGCGGATGAATTTTTCGCACAGCATCCAGAATTTGGTCGATCGGAACGGACCGATGCCGGGGCCCATGAAGGTTTTGTAGTAAAATCCGGCGGAAAGTACGTTGCCTGCCAGTGCATTAACAGCGCCAATGTCATATTTGAGAGACGGGAAACGGTTTTGGCTTTCGGCGACCAATCCATCAAACAGCTCAACTTCAGTGGCTTTCAAATTGGGCTCACGAAACGATCCGCGTATCAGTGTAACGAGCGCATTTGGCTCAGCGTTACCAGGAGCAAATGGCCCGCGAGGGCGGTGATATTTGAAGGATCGACCTAATACCAGGTGCCCATTGGCCAATAGCGCCGAGACAAGTGTTTCGCCTTCAAGGCCATTCAGTACTTTGCCATCGAAAGTAAATGTGACTGCGCGACGATTTTCATTTGACTTATTGAGGCGATGGAAGCTCATTTTTGCGCTCCCCTCCTGGCACTTCTTGCAAATTCAACACTGAAAATTTCATGGGTTGCGGTGTTGCGCTCTACAAGCAAATAGGCGCGACAGCCACCTAAATGCTGCCAAAATTCCTTGTGTGAGCCACGTGGGTTGGGGCGGCTGTAAACATGCTCAACCCATGCTGCGGCGCTGCTCGAGCCCAGCTGTGGCGCGTCTCGTGTGGCATCGCCCCAGTAATAATACTCGGCTAAATCTCTGGTTCCACAGTGCGGGCAAGTTATGCGCATGTCAGTGCCAGCGGGGCGTTGCGCCCTGTCCCTTGTCGTCGATCATATGACCGGTGCGGAAACGATCTAGCGCAAATGGTTGGATCAAGGCGTGCGGTTCATCTTTGGCAATCAAATGGGCAAAGCAAAATCCTGATGCAGGGATTGCTTTGAAGCCGCCGTAGCACCAACCGCAATTGATATACATTCCTGGCAAGGGCCCGCTGTCGATGATGGGTGAACCGTCCATTGACATGTCCATAATGCCACCCCAAGAGCGCAACAGGCGAACGCTAGCAAGGTTCGGAAAAAGGGCAACCATCTCGCTCATCACGTCTTCGACGACCGGTAGATTGCCGCGCTGGGCGTAGGAATTGTAGCCGTCGATGTCGCCGCCAAATATGATGCCACCTTTATCAGTTTGGCCAAAATAAAGATGACCGCCGCCGAACGTGGCAACCGTGTTGAATACAGGTTTCAGCGCCTCTGAAACGAAGGCTTGAAGGATATGGCTTTCGATTGGAAATTGTTGGATGCCGGCAAGATTGAGAAGTTGTCCGGTAGAACCTGCAACGGCAACGGCGACTTTCTTGGCACGAATTTCGCCTCGCGTGGTGGTGACACCGCAGATTGCATTGTCATTTTTTAGGAAACCAGTGACTTCACAATTTTCGACTAAATCCACACCGCGCCGATCAGCCCCGCGTGCATAACCCCAAGCGACGGCATCGTGTCGCGCCGTGCCGGCTCGCCATTGCATGAGGCCGCCTTCAATTGGAAATCGCGCCTTGTTACTCAAATCGATGCCGGGCAAAATCGACCCAACTTCCTCGCGCGTAAATAGTTCTGCATCTATACCATTGAGGCGCATTGCGTTGCCGCGCCGTGCGTAGGCGTCCATTTGTGCAGGCGAGTGCCCGATGTTGAGAACCCCGCGCTGGGAAAACATCACGTTATAGTTCAACTCGTGGCTCAAACCCTCCCAGAGCTTCATTGCGAACTCGTAAAAGTGTTGATTTTCGGGGAGTAAATAATTCGAGCGGATTGCTGTGGTGTTACGCCCAACATTGCCGGAACCTAGCCAGCTTTTTTCTAGCACAGCAACATTGGTGATGCCGTGTTCTTTTGCAAGATAGTAAGCAGTGGCAAGGCCTTGTCCGCCGCCGCCAATGATAATCA
>JBGTAU010000425.1:0-7610 GCA_041749675.1 Rhizobiaceae bacterium
TTGGGTCCCAAGAACCGCTTGACGGTGCCTTAAGAACACTTCATCTCAAATCAAGCAAATGCAGATCTGAAGGCTTCCAGCGCTTGCTCAGCCTCTCCCTGCGCATAGGCTTCCATCGCAACTGGACCGGTATAACCCATTTGCCGAAGGGCCTTTGCCACGCCCACATAGTTGATTTCACCGGTACCGGGCTCACAGCGTCCCGGATTATCAGCCACTTGTATTTCACCTATCCATGGCAGACATTTCTCACACCAACGCACCAAGTCACCCTCCCCGATTTGGGTATGGTAAAGATCAAGATTGATACGTAAGTGTGGGCGATTGACGGACGAGACCAATGCCAATACATCCGCAGTCGAGCCGAAAGGGCAACCGGGATGGTCCAAAAGATTGAGGTTTTCCAGCGTAAATACCACACCCTCTTTTTGACCCAAATCACAAATGCGGTTGAGAGTATCACGGGCCTTTAACCACATGGCACCAGTGATAACGTCGCTCTGCACAATTGGAATACCACCGTCGCCAAGACCGGTCCCGTGCAAATTCAACCGTGCGACACCTAATCGCTTGCCAACTTGCGCGGTTTCGTAGGCGGACTTCAGAAGCATATCTGCCCCTTCATCGTCAGCCAGACGCCCCTGCAAATAGCCATTCATAATCGAAAAAGTAGCGCCAGTCTTTTCGAGTTTCGCCAAATCATGGGCCGGCCAATTCCACAAACCAACTTGAAACCCCATTTCATGCAAACGAGACGCACGCCATTCAATAGGCCGATCAAGCCAAAGCATCTCAGCGCAGGCCGCAAGTGTAAAGTTCATGATCAATTCCTATGTTTTGACAAGAAGCAGTGCTGGATACAATTGCCTCTCCTCATCCGACAAAGAATTCGCAAATTGCCATTCATGCCTACGATTAATTTCCCATCTGCTGCAAGAGCGAACGAAAAAATTGTCAAAAACATCGATGACCTGTTTTGCTAATCGCGTGTGGCCGCCGCCTTCACTTGCGAATATTGCCCTTTAGACGACGTATAACGTCAGCCGAATAGGCTGACTTTACGTGTTAAAAAATCGAAAGACAGGCTACACCCACAGCAATGATCGAAATAGAAACGATTTTGCCAAAACCCAGCGGTTCGCCCAAAAACATATATCCGCCAAGTGCTGTGAGCGGCAGAACAACGGCCGACCAGGCCATCATGACGGACAATTGAATTTTAGTAAGCGCTGTGTACCAGCATACCACAAATGTTAGAATGAAAACGACCGCCAACCATATCATGGGATCAAACATCAGCTGCCGGTAAGAGCCTCCACTGGCAGTGATTGGATCTACCCGCGCCTTGATAATAACCTGCGAAGCTGTCGAAGTTAGAAACCCGAGAAACATCAAAGTCCAAGCAAGTTTTTCAGTTAGCATTTTCATCTCCTTTTGCGAACTTTACGAAAAAGAATGAAAACTGGATCACGGCCTTGAACTGCGCCGCTCGTGCCAACTTAAGAACAGGCCTGCCCCAATGATAATGGTGCTGCCCATAACCATGGAGTTGGAAGGCAAATCACCGAAAAACAACAATCCCAAACCAATGGCCCAAACCAGCGCTGAATATTCAAAAGGTGCCACAAAACTAGGGGGCGCAAGTCGGTAGGCTTCGGCATAGGCATAAAAGCCAGCAAAGGTCATGAGGCCGACCAACCCAATAACAATGCCATCACGCATCGTTGGCATAACCCAACCTCGCGTTAAAAACGTCAGGCTTGGATGAATACCGGTTTCAAACGATCCTGACCCAAACACCAATGACAAAAGGCCGGCAACCAATAAAAAGCTGAGGGCAGCATAAAAGGCCGTTACCATTGGTGGCATCGCGCGATCAACTTTGCGCGTCAACAGATTTCCAAGTGCATAAAACAACGAGGCTGTCAGCGGCAGCAATGATGACCAATCAAACAGCGCGGACGTCGGACGCAGCATCACTGCCACGCCCACAAAGCCGATAATCGTCGCCACCCAATGCTCAAAGGGAACCCGTTGTTGCAACACGACACCGGATAGCACCACGACGAAAAGCGGCAGCGCAAAATAGAGCGACACCGCATCTGCCATCGTCATTGCTGCAAGCCCAAGATAAAACAGCGTACTGCCAAACCCGAGAAACAGTCCGCGCATGCACTGCACGGACGTTAACGTTCCCTTCAATGCATTGCGCCCATAGCGCCAAAACAGGTAGCTGCAAATCATCGCCAGCCCTATGGCCGAACGCAATGTTTGCATTTGATGGAAAGGGTATGATCCGCTCAGTTGTTTGAGAAATGCATCCTGAATATTACCAAACCCTATGCCAAACATCAGCACAAACACCGCATACCATTTTCGGTCTGCGACCAATTTAGGGAAAGGCGAAAGCGCATCGCTCATTTTCCTTTCCAAACAGGATCTCTCTTTTCGGCAAATGCCTTGAAGCCTTCCATGTTGTCTTCTGACCCATATAACTGATCAACCGTCGCAAATTGGCGCTTCGTCACCTTGTTCATCGCTGTTTGAAAATCCATACCGTCGGCCGCACGTGCGACCTCTTTAATGGCTGCAAACACCAGTGGAGGCCCGCTTTCGAGCAGCCGCGCCAGCGCCCACACACGCTCCATAAGTTTTTCATTGTCCGGTAAAATTTCGTTGACTAAGCCCCACTTGTGAGCTTCTTGAACATCCATCCACCGGCCGGTGAGCAGCAGGTCCATCGCCACATGGTAAGGAATACGCTTAGGCAATTTAATCGTTGCCGCATCTGCCAGCGTCCCAGCTTTAATTTCCGGAAGCGCAAAAGAGGAATGGGCCGACGCTAAAATCATGTCACACGACAGTGCCAGCTCAAACCCGCCACCGACCGCCATGCCGTTAACTGCGCAGATGACTGGTTTGTTCATGTCACGAAGCTCTTGCAGACCGGCAAACCCGCCGACGCCATAAGCGCCGTCCACGGCATCGCCGCCCGCCGCCGCTTTCAAATCCCATCCCGCGCAGAAAAATTTGTCACCTGCCGTTTGCACGATAGCGACCCGCAAATCCGGGTCATCGCGGAACGCCTTAAATGTCTCGCCCAACGCCCTCGAGGTTTTCAAATCAATGGCGTTCGCCTTCGGCCTATCAAGCGTCACTTCTAAAATGCCGCCTTGGCGGCGTGTTGTGATAAATTCAGACAATATACGCTCTCCTCATTTTGCTACCCGCACCAACGCATCCACGGCCACAGCGCCAGATGCTTTTACCATTACGGGATTAATCTCAATTTCTTCAATCGAAGCATCACGCATCATCAATGCGCCAAGTTGCACAACAACCTCAGCCACTGCATCAACATCGGCCTTAACCCGGCCGCGATATCCATCCAGCAATGGCCAAAGACGCAATCGTTTAATGGCACATAAAATCTCCGTTTTAGTCACAGGCAAAACCAAAGTAACCGTGTCGGCCAAGACCTCAGCAGTCACACCGCCGATGCCTATTGTTACGCTCGCGCCATAAACCGCATCGCGTCGCAGCCCAACAAGCATTTCGGCAACGGAGCCGATGACCATTTCCTCCGCAAGATAGCCTGAAGCGCCGGCCATTTCACTCTGCCCTTCTAGAGATGACAGGCCCAATCTGACTGCGCCAGCCTCGGTCTTATGGGCGAAGCCAAGGCCTTTGAGTGCAATCGGCGCAATCAAAGCACTTGCCTTCACTTTGATCTCGTCCAACGTCGTGGCATGTACGTTTCGCGGCACATTAACACCGGCCTTGGCAAGTACGGCTTTGCCTTCTGCTTCATTGAGCAAAATCGTATCGGTAAGAGCAACGACTTTGGCAGGTCGCCAGCCTTCAAGTGCGGGCTGTGTCTGCGCAGCCTTAATCGCACCAAGTGCTGTCTCCAGACCCATCAGCGTAACAACACCTTGATCGAGCAGCGTTACAGCCCGCTCTTCATCAAAATTCTCCGGCAATGACGAGACTGCAAACGCAGGATTGCCTGTGGCTTTTTGAGCAGAAACAATAGCATCAAGTGCCGGCTGAAAAGACGATGGGTCGCAGCGATCGGGACGTGGCGGATCAATAATAAAAATTCCTGCATCATAGCCGGAAAGCATGGTGCTAAATACGTCTGTTGTGCGCGGCCCGTCACCCCAAATGAAGGTATGATAATCCAGCGGATTGGCAATCGTCACGATTGGCCCAAGAATTTCACCCAACCGCTTACGCGTCGCGTCCGACGGCAGCGCAAAATCTATTCCAAATGGTGCCGCCAAATCCGATACCAATCCAGCCTCACCGCCTGAGCAGGACAGCGAGCAAATGTGCGAACCAATTTGTGGTCCATGAATATGAAATATCTTCAAGGTTTCAAGCAGTTCCGCCGGCGAGTTGACTTCCGCCACACCCACTTGACGCAAAAACGCCGAGGAAGCAGCGCCGCCGCCCGCCAGTGACGCCGTATGCGACTGCGCTGCATCCCGCGATGCTTCGGTCTTGCCGGACTTAATCACAACAATACCCTTGCCCGCTTTGCGTGCCTTGTGCGCAAGCTTGGCAAAAGCCGCTGCATCATCAATGCCTTCAATGTACATGCCAATGGCCGTCACACGTTCATCGGCCAGTAATGCGCCCGCCAACTCCGCCAAACCAACAACGGCCGCATTGCCAAGGCACGCCACGTAAGCGACCGGCAGCGCGCGCTTTTGCATGGTCATATTGATCACAATGTTAGACGACTGCGACAACAGCGCTACGCCCTTTTCAACCCGCTTGCCGCCATGCTGGTCCGGCCATAAAAGTGCACCATCCAGATAATTGATCACACCATAACAGTTGGGTCCAAGGATCGGCATATCGCCTGCCGCCTCAATCAACTTGGATTGCAATTCAGGCTCACCGGCCTCCGTCCAGCCAGAGGCAAAACATATCGCTCCACCCGCTCCCATGGCGGCAAGTTCTTCAACAACCTCAACAGTTGCATGACGGTTCACACCGATAAAAACTGCATCCGGCGCACTGGGCAATTCTTGCAGCGATGCATAAGCTTTAAGACCACCGATCTCCGTTTTTGTAGGATGCACCGGCCAAACAGGGCCTTCAAAACCCATCTTCTGACATTGCTCGATTACATTCACAGCCCAACCAGAACCAAGCACAGCAATCGTTTTTGGTCGCAGCAGCCGCTCTAGACGATTCATACGGTCTCCCCTATTTCAGGCCGATAGAGATCAAGAACCAGTTTCATTGTCTCAAGCTCATTTGCATATTCCACCACCGCCGCCGTACCCTTGGGAGTCAACGCATAAACTCCCACGCGCACCCGCTCAAACCAACCATAATGATCATCTGACATCACTTGGCGGGCAGTCTTTAAACGCGCCTGCGCTGCCATGTGAGATGCCTTCATCGAACCGTGAAGGTTGAGCAACAGCAAAATTTTGAGCGCGTCCTGACGATATGAAGTCACGATCCCGCGCCGCGTTGCGCCCCCTTTGTTGGGATCACCGACCCGGCGCGCAAATTCGCGCAACAACCGCGCTTTGCGAACCTTTGACTGGCGCGGTCTATAGGGTTCAGGATCGCACAGAACTTCAACAAACCCATCATCCAGCCGTACTGTAATGAGCCCCAGCCCAAGGCGGCGGCACAACGTTTTATTGTCTGCAAGCGCCTTCAAAAACAAACGTCCAGTCCCGCGCGGCACAGCCACATAAACGGCATCCGTCATTGTTTGGCGTGCAATGCCTTGATGAAACAGCGACAGCGAAAAACCGGTTTTTAACTCAACAATAATTGGCTCTTCATCACCGCGCACGGCCACCACATCCGCCGCCCCAATCTCGCCTTTGACAACATAACCCTGCCCTTCAAGCATCTGCTTGACGGGTTGATAAAGGTCTGTTTCCTTGATCGACGCGGTGGCCATATTTGCGCTCAGCCACCCACAGCCCGCAACAATTCACGGCTGATAATATGCCGCTGAATTTCGCTCGTGCCTTCCCAGATGCGCTCAACGCGTGCGTCGCGCCAGATGCGCTCCAACGGCAGATCGTCCATCAATCCCATACCGCCGTGGATTTGAATGGCTTCGTCCGCCACCATCGCCAACACTTCCGTCGCCTTCAATTTGGCCATGGCCATGTCAGCCTCGGTGACCGTGCCTTTGTCGAACTTCCATGCCGCCTCGCGTGTCAGTAGCTCTGCCGCTTTCAGTTCCATCGCCATGTCAGCAAGCTTAAATGAAACGCCTTGAAACTTGCCGATCTGCTGGCCGAACTGTTTGCGATCCGCCGCATAGGAAATCGAATGACCCAGAGCCCGCTCTGCGCGGCCAAGACAAGTGGACGCCACTTGCAGGCGCGTCGCGCCCAGCCATGTGTTGGCGACCTCAAAACCCTTATGTGGCTCGCCAAGTACTTGTGAGGCAGGGATGCGGCAATCATCGAATTCAAGCACCGCATTGGTATAGCCGCGGTGTGAGACATTGCGATATCCATCGCGAACAGTGAAGCCCTTGGTGCCCTTGTCGACAAAAAACGCAGTGATCAGCTTCTTCTTGCCGCGCGGCGTATCCTCTTCGCCCGAGGCCATGAAGCAGATGGCAAACCCTGCGATATCGGCATGGCTGATGAAATGCTTGGTGCCGTTTAAAATCCAGTCATCGCCATCCTGTTTGGCGCTCGCCTTCATGCCGCGTAAGTCCGAACCTGCGCCAGGTTCTGTCATGGCAAGACAATCCCACGTCTCACCTTTGATGCAAGGGAACAAATACTTCTCGCGTTGTTCCGGCGTCCCAGCAAGTAAAATGTTTGAAGGCCGCGCCACGCAGGTCCAATGCAGCGCATAGTTCGCCCGCCCCAGCTCTTTCTCGTAAAGCAACCATGTCAGCGTATCGAGCCCTGCCCCGCCCACTTCCTCCGGCATGTTGGCAGCATAAAGTCCCGCTGCCATTGCCTTAGCCTGAAGTTCTTTGATGAGCTCCATCGGCAAATGGCCGGTGCGCTCGATCAAGGCCTCATGCGGATAAAGCTCGTTCTCGACAAACGCCCGCGTCACATCGACAATGGCTTGCTGTTCTTCTGTCAGACCGAAATCCATTATCGCCACATCCTTTCAGCAATAAAAATGAAAACAGTGAGCACTATTGGTGCATAGGCCGCAACAAAGACCAGCCATCGATATTGCGTTGAAATGGTCGTGAGCGCATTCGTTCGACGGTAAAGCCAAAACCAGAAGGTTACAAACGAGCCACCTAAGTATAAAGAAAAAATACCCAGTGCTTCAATTGAAGCCGGATTTCGTACCCAAAGAGATTTTCCATTGAAACCTGGTTGGAAGTAACTTGGCCAAAAAAGAAACAATCCCAAACAAGTTGTGCCGGTCCAAAGTAGCCATGCAGTTTTCTTCTTTTTGGTTGCCAACGGCAACATGCTGGCAGCCGCCGGAATCGCAAACAAAACTGCGAGAAACAAAAGCAGAGCTAATCCATTTACTATCATGCCTCAGCTCTTTTTCTTGACCAATTTCCCCGCCCTCGCCTTCGCCGCCGCGGCAGAAACCGTCGCCTTCTTCGCCAGCTGCTTGACATAGTCCTTGTG